>CANKBT010000125.1 GCA_947479995.1 Frankiaceae bacterium
AGGGCCTTGGTCATGCGGCTGACGACGAGGTCGGGCTCGGCCCGCTCCAGCGCCTCGGCCAGCGCCCGCGCGACCGCACTGGTGTCGGCCCCCGGCGCCCGGCAGGCCAGCTGCATGCCCTTGCTGCCCGAGGTCTTGGCGAAGACCTCCAGGTCGAGGTGCTCGCGCACCAGCAGCGCCACCCGGCAGCACTCGACGATGCTCGCGGGCGGGCCCGGGTCGAGGTCGACGACGAGCAGGTCGGGGTCGTGCACGCCGCCGCGCGGGCCGACGCGCCACTGCGGCGTGTGCAGCTCGAGGCCGGCGAGCTGCGCGGTCCACACCAGGCCGGCGAGGTCGTCGACGAGCCGGTAGTCGATCTCCTCGCGCCCCTTGGTCGACCCGGGCGCCGGGAGCCGCACGGTGCGCACCCACTCCGGCGCGTGCTTCGGGGTGTTCTTCTCGAAGAAGCTCTGGCCCTCGACGCCGTCGGGGTAGCGCTTGACGGTCAGCGGCCGCCCGGCGAGGTGCGGCAGCAGCACCGGCGCGACGCGCGAGTAGTAGTCGAGCACCTGCCCCTTGGTGAACCCGGTCTCCGGGTAGAGCACCTTGTCGAGGTTGGTGAGGACGAGCCGCTTGCCGTCCACGTCCACGGGCACCTTCGTCGCGCTCACTCGCGCACCACCTCCGTCGGGTCGAGGTCGTCGCGCAGCCCCTTGTACGACGGGTGGCGCAGCCGGCCCTCGCGCGTCCACGCCGTGAACTCCACCTCGGCGACCAGCGCGGGCCGCACCCACCGCGCGACGCGCGCGTGCTCGCGCGGCACCGCGCACGCCGGCGCGTCGGCCGCGAGGGGCGCCAGCAGCCCCTCGACGCGGCGCAGCTCGGCGGCCGAGAAGCCGGTGCCGACGTGGCCGGCGAACACCAGGCCGCCGTCCTCGTGCACGGCGAGCAGCAGCGAGCCCAGGCGCCCGGCGCGGCCGCCGTCGCCGGGCTTCCAGCCGACGACCACCGCGCTCTGCCGCCGCAGGTTCTTCACCTTGACCCAGCAGTCGCTGCGGCGGCCGGGCGCGTAGCGGCTGTCGCGCCGCTTGGCGACGACGCCCTCGAGCCCCTGCGCCGCCGTCGAGGCGAGCAGCACGCCGCCCGCGTCGAAGGCGCCCGGCACCTGCGCCCCGCGCACGCCCAGCGCGTCGAGGGCCGCCCGCCGCTCGTCGTACGGCGCGTCGAGCAGCGAGCGGTCGCCGGCGTGCAGGACGTCGAAGACGACGAGCGCGACCGGCGTGCGCGTGCGCAGCGCCCCGCTCGGGCGGCCGACGTGCATGCGCGACTGCAGCAGGCCGAAGTCGGGGCGGCCGTGCTCGTCGAAGGCGACGACCTCGCCGTCGAGCAGCGCGGGCTGGCCGCAGCGCACCGCGGCCAGCTCCGGGTAGGCGCCCGTGACGTCGTTGTCGTTGCGCGAGCGCAGGGCCACCCGGTCGCCGTCGACGGCGACGAGCGCGCGCACGCCGTCCCACTTCACCTCGTACGCCCAGCGCCCGTCCTCGGGCGGCAGCGCGCCCGCGGTGGCGAGCATCGGGGCCAGTCCGGTGGGCAGCACGCGGCTCTCCTTCCCCGCAGCCGGGGTGTGCAGCATGATCGGGCCGGACGACGAGGGGTAGGGGCGTGGCGTGAGGTCGATCTGGAAGGGCGCGATCAGCTTCGGGCTGGTCACGATCCCGGTGAAGCTGTACTCCGCCACCGAGGCCAAGGACGTCAGCTTCCACCAGGTGCGGCGCTCCGACGCCAGCCGCATCAAGTACAAGCGCGTGGCCGCCGTCGACGGCGAGGAGGTGCCGTACGGCGAGATCGCCAAGGGCTACGAGCTGTCCAGCGGCGAGGTCGTCGTGCTCACCGACGAGGACTTCAAGGACCTGCCGCTCACGACCAGCCGGGCCATCGACGTGCTGCAGTTCGTGCCGCTCGAGCAGGTCGACCCGATCTTCTTCGAGAAGAGCTACTACCTCGAGCCCGACAAGGCCGGCACCAAGCCGTACGTGCTGCTGCGCGACGCGCTCGAGGAGTCCGGCAAGGTCGCGCTGGTGAAGATCGCGCTGCGCAACCGCGAGTCGCTCGCGACGCTGCGCGTGCGCGACGGCGTCTTCGTGCTCGAGACGATGCTGTGGCCCGACGAGGTGCGCGCGCCCGACTTCGGCTTCCTCGACGAGGACGTCGAGGTGCGCAGCCAGGAGCTGGCGATGGCCGGCTCGCTCATCGAGACGCTCTCGGGCGACTTCGACCCGACGCAGTACACCGACTCCTACCGCGAGGCGCTGCAGCAGGTCATCGAGGCCAAGGTCGAGGGCCGCGAGGTCACCGCGCCCGCCGACGCGCAGCCGACCGCCGGCACGGTCGTCGACCTCATGGCGGCGCTCCGCGCCAGCGTCGACGCCGCCAAGGGCCGGGCGGCGGCGCCGGCCGAGCCCGGCGAGGCCGACGGCGCGGGCACGGCTGCGGCCCCCGCGGACGAGGCCCCGGCGAAGAAGGCCCCGGCGAAGAAGGCCCCGGCGAAGAAGGCGGCGAAGAAGGCCGCCACCGGCGCGTCCGCCAAGCCGGCCAAGAAGGCCGCGCCCGCCAAGGCGCGCAAGTCCGCCTAGGAGGGCCGCAGGTCGTGCCGCGCCTCCGACCCCGGTGCGCCCCTGGCGCCCCGGTAGCGTCGGCCCGGTGCTGACCGGCCCCGACGCGCCCGTCGGGCCGCTCGCGGCCGGCGTGCCCGACCCCGACCAGGTGCTCGGCGACCCCCGGCGCCTGGCCGTCGTGCAGCGCCTGGTCGACAGCGTCGACGACGCCACGGCGCTCGACCGCCTCACGCGGCTCGCGGCGCTGCTGCTCGACGCGCCGCGCGCGCAGGTGCTCCTCGCCGGCACCGAGGTGCTCATCGCCAGCCAGCACGGCGAGGAGGCCGAGGCGCCGTCCAGCCCGGAGGTCGACGCGCGCTGCCTGGAGGCGGTCACCACCGGCGCGGCCGTCGTGCTGTCGGACCTGCCGGGGGCGCTCGGCGTGCCGCCGGCCGCGGTCAGCCACCTCGGCGCCCTGCTGGCCGTGCCGCTCGTCGACGCGCAGCGCACCCGCCTCGGCGCCCTGTGCGTGCACGGCGAGCAGCCGCGCGCCTGGTCGCCCGAGCAGGTCGGGGTGCTCGCCGAGGTCGCCGAGTCGGTGGTCGTCGAGCTGGAGCTGCGCGCCCTCACCGGCGAGGCCAACGCCACCGCCGCGCGCCTCGGCCTGGCGCTGCAGGCCGCCGACATCGGCATGTTCGACCTCGACGTCGTCACCCAGCGCCTCATCTGGGACGAGCGCCTCGTCCGGCTGTTCGGCTACGACGCCGAGGGCTTCGACCAGACGCTCGACGCCTTCAACGCGCGGGTGCACCCGGAGGACCTCCCGCGCGTCAGCGCCGCGGTCAGCGGGGCCGTCCAGAGCGTCGGCGACTTCTCGTCGGAGTACCGCATCGTGCGGCCCGACGGCAGCGTGCGGTGGGTCGAGGCGCGCGGCCGGGTGCTGCCGACCCGCACCGGCGGCCGGCTGCTCGGCGTCGCGTACGACAGCACCGCGCTGCGCGAGGCGCGCGACGGGCTGGCCCGCGTGCTCGAGACGATGACCGACGCCTTCTACCGGCTCGACGGCGCCTGGCGGTTCACCTACGTCAACGCGACCGCCGAGCGCGTGCTGCGCCGCCCGCGCGAGGAGCTGCTGGGCGAGGTGGTGTGGGAGGCGTTCCCCGAGACGCTCCGGGGCGCCTTCCCCGAGCGCTACCGCGAGGCGGTCGCCAGCGGCGAGCCGGTCGTGTTCGAGGAGTACTTCCCGCCGCTCGACAGCTGGTTCGACATCACCGCCTGGCCCGGCCCGGACGGGTTGTCGGTCTACTTCCGCGACATCACCGCGCGCAAGGCGGTCGAGGCCGAGCGCGAGCAGGCCGTCGCCGAGCGCGCGCGGGCGTACGCCGAGGCCGAGGCCGCCAACCGCCGCCTCGCCCTCATCGCCGACGCCTCCACGCGCCTGTCGGAGAGCCTCGAGCCGCGCCAGGTGCTCGAGCGCTTCGGCGACCTCGTGCTGCCGGGCATGGCCGAGTGGGTGGTCGTCGCCCTCACCGCCGAGACGGCGGCCGAGCTGCTGCGCACCGAGCTCGCGGTCGACGCGCGCCGCGTGCTCGTCGTGCACGTCGCGCACGCCGACCCGGGCTCGCGCCGCGGGCTCGCGCACGTCGTCGAGACGCTCGAGCTCACCACCGACGACGCGTACGGCGTCGGTGCCGTGGTGCGCACCGGCGAGCCGCAGTGGCTGCCCGAGGTGCCCGACGAGGCGCTGCAGGCCCTGGCCACCGAGGCCGTGCCCGTCGAGGAGCTGCGCCGGCTCGCGCTGTCGTCCGCGCTCACCGTGCCGCTCGTCAACCGCGGGCGCGTGCTCGGTGCCGTGACGCTCGGCGAGCCCGCCGGCGGCCAGGTCGACCGCAGCCTGCTGCTCGACGTCGCGGGGCGCGCGGCCGTCGCGCTCGACAACGCCCTGCTGTACGGCAAGGAGCGCAGCGGCGGCGTCACGCTGCAGCGCAGCCTGCTGCCCCGCGAGCTGCCCGAGCTGCCGGGCCTGGCCACCGCCGCGCGCTACCTGCCCGGCGCCGCGGGCGCGTTCGTGGGCGGCGACTGGTACCAGGGCGTGCGCGTCGGCGACCGGCTGGTGCTGGCGATGGGCGACGTCATGGGCCACGGCCTGCGCAGCGCCGCGCGCATGGGCCAGCTGCGCGCCATCGTCGCGACGCTCGCGCTCGAGGGGCACGCGCCGGGCGCGCTGCTCACCCGGCTCGGCCAGCACGTCGACGACCTGCTCGACCTCGAGCTCGCCACGCTGCTCGTCGCGTCGTACGACCCGGCGACCGGCGAGCTGCTGCTCGCGTCGGCCGGGCACCCGCCGCCGCTGCTCGCCCGCCCCGGCGCGCTGCCGCGCTTCCTCGACGTCGAGCCCGGCCCGCCGCTCGGGTCCTTCGCCGTCGACTACGACCAGTCGACGGCCGCGCTCGCGCCCGGCGACACGCTGCTGCTCTACACCGACGGGCTCGTCGAGGACCGCACGGCGACGCTCGACGACGGGCTCGCGCGGCTGCGCGCGGCGCTCGACGGCGTCGCGCTGCCGCCGCAGCAGGTGTGCGACCACGTGCTGCGCGCGCTCGGGCGCGACCGCGGCGGCGCCGACGACATCGCCGTGCTCGCCGTGACCCTGACGGCCGACCCGGAGGAGGCGCCGTGAGCGCACCGACCGCCCCGCTGTGGACCGGCGCGCTGCCGGAGCTGCCCGACCCGCCGCACCCGCCGTGGCCCGGCGCGCAGCAGGGCCCCGTCTTCGTGCGCACGGGCCCGCAGCGCGGCGGCGAGCCGGCGCTCATGGTGCACGGGCTCGGCGGCTCGGCGACCAACTGGACCGACCTCGTCGCGCTGCTCGAGGGCGTCGTCGACGCCGAGGCCCTCGACCTGCCGGGCTTCGGGCACAGCCCGCCGCCGACCCGCGGCTACGCGCTGCGCACGCACGTGCAGGCCGTCGTCGACCGCATCGAGGCGCGCGGCGACGGGCCGGTGCACCTGTTCGGCAACAGCCTCGGCGGCGCCGTGTCGGTGCAGGTCGCCGCGTCGCGCCCCGACCTCGTGCGCACGCTCACGCTGGTGTCGCCCGCGCTCCCGACGCTGCTGCCGCCGCGCGGCAGCGACCCGCGGCTGCCGCTCATGGTGCTGCCGGGCGTGCGCCGCCTCGCCGGCGACACGCTGCGCACGATGACGCCGGAGCAGCGCGCCCGCGCGGTGCTCGACCTGTGCTTCGCCGACCCCGCGCGCGTGCACCCGCAGCGCTACCGCGAGGCCGCCGAGGAGGTCGCGCGCCGGGCGGCGCTCGGCTACGACGCCGACGCCTTCAGCGGCTCGCTCCGCGGCCTCGCCGCGACGTACGCGCACCGCGGCCCGCGCGCCGTCTGGCGCCAGGTGGCGCGCGTGCAGGCACCGGCGCTCGTGGTGTGGGGCGTGCGCGACCGGCTGGTGTCGGTGCGGCTGGCGACCCGCACGGCCGAGACGCTGCCGCACGGGCGCCTGCTCGTGCTGTCCGGCGTCGGCCACGTCGCCCAGATGGAGCGCCCCGACCTCGTGGCCCGCGCGGTCCTCCCGCTGATCACCGGGTACGACGCGGACGAGTCGGGCACTCGCTCTGACCTGGGGCGTCCGCTGGACGCCGGTGGCACACTCGCCCCGCCCGTGCCGCACACGCAGCCCGGCCGACACACCGGAGGATGACGCCCGTGGACGACCAGACACGCAGTGGACCGCCGACCGGGCCGACCGCCGTGCCCGGCCTGCGCGAGGGCGGCGCGAGCGGGCCGGTGTCGGAGCGGATGCAGGCGCTGCTGTCGCGGGCGGCCGAGGACCAGCTGGTCGAGCAGCGCGCCGTGAGCACCACGCTCGCCGAGCTCCGCGGCCAGGTCGGGGCGCTCGGCGAGGGGCTGCGCGGCACCGCCAGCGCGGCGGCGCTCGACCAGCTCGTCACCGAGCTGTCGCAGCACTCCTCCGAGGTGCGCCGCACGTACGCCGCCCTCAACGAGCGGCTCGAGGGCCTGGCCCGCCGGGTCGACGACCTGGGCACGGCCACGACGTCGAGCGGTCAGGGCGCCGAGCACCTGTCGGTGCGGGTGACCGGCCTGTCGGCCGACGTGTCCGCCGTCGGCGCCTCGGTCGAGGAGCTGTCCGGCGCCGTCAACGCCTTCCCCACCGCGCTCGCGTCGCTGCAGCGCGACCTCGCCGGCCTGCACGACCGCGTCGCCCCGCTCGGCGACGTGCGCAACGACCTCGCCGCGCTGGCGGCCCGCCCGGGCGCCGAGGTGCTGCAGCCCGAGATCGACGCGCTGCGCTCGGCGGTCGGCGAGGCCGTGTCGCGCGCCGACCTCGACCGCGTGCGCGACAGCGTCGTGTCCAGCGTCGCCGGCCGGCTCGACCGGCTCGAGGCCGCGGTGCCGCGCGACGTCGTCTCGCCGCAGGCGCTCGAGACGGCGGTGAGCGCGCTCGCCGCGCGCGTCGACGCCGTCCCGGCGCACATGAGCCCCGTGACCGACCGGCTCACCGCGCTCGAGACCCGGCTCGCCGAGGTCGCGCAGCGCCTGTCCGAGGTCGGCGACGCCGCCGGCGGCGTGCCCGCCGTCGCCACCGACCTCACCCGGCTCGCCGGCCGCGTCGAGGACCTCTCGCTCGTGCGCCGCGACGTCGGCGACCTGCGCGCCGCCGTCACCGAGGTGCGCGAGCAGGTCAGCGGCTCGACCGTGCCGCTCGCGGTAGCCGCGCTGCGCGACGACGTCGAGGCGCTCGCCGAGCGCGTCACCGCGCTCGCCCCCGCCTCGCCCGAGCAGGTCGCCGCCGAGGTGGCGCCCCGGGTCGCCGACCGCCTGGTCGACGGCCTCGCACCGCGCGTCTCGGACCTCGTGCTCAGCAAGGTCGGCGCGCTGCTCGTCGAGCAGGTCTCGCAGGCCGCCGCCGCGCAGGTGCTCAGCGGCACGAGCGCCCTGGTGCGCGAGACGACCGCCGAGAGCGAGCGCCGTGTGCTGGCGCACGTCGACGAGGCCGTGCTCGCGCTGGCGGAGGCGCTGCTGCGCCGCCGCCGCCCGGTGCGCGCCGAGGCCGCCCCGGCCGCGGCTGCCGCAGCTGCCGCGGCGCCCGCCCCTGCCCCCCTCGCGGAGACCCTCCGCGACAGCGCGCTCGACACGGGCGTGCTGGACGTCGCGGCGGTGGACGCGGCCATCGCCGCCGCGGAGTCCCCCACGGCCGCACCCGCTGCCCCGGCGCCCACCGCCGAGGTGGCACCCGCCCCGGAGCCGGAGCCCGCGCCCGCCGCGGACCCCGAGCCCGAGGCGGTGCTCGACCCCGAGCCGGAGGCGGCGCTCGCCGCCCTCGACGAGGACGCCCGGCAGGACGCGTCACCGGCCCCGGCGGCCGCGGGCGAGGTCGCCCTCGACGACGACCGCGCCGACGCCGGCGCCGACGCCGACGACGACGCCGACGCCGACGACGACGCCGAGGACGACGACGAGCCCGAGGCCGAGGCGGCGCTCGCCGCGGAGCCCGAGGCGCCGGTCGCCGAGGCGGCCCCCGCCCCGGCCCCGGCACCCGTGCCCGCGGCACCGGCGTCGATGGCCGCGACCGCCGCGCCGGCCGAGGCGGCCCCGACGGCCGCGTCGCCGGTCGAGGTCGAGTC
>CANKBT010000126.1 GCA_947479995.1 Frankiaceae bacterium
CCCGGTGCGCGAGCTGCCGAAGCCGAGGACCTTGCCGCCGCGCGTCGTGGTGGTCTGCACCCACGCCTCGACGGTGAAGACCTGGGGCGCGGTCTCGGCGACGGTCGTCGCGGTGAAGCCGCGCGTGCCGTCGAACTGGAACGCCGTGTCGCTGACGCCCGGCACGGCGCCCGGCCGGCCGCGGGTGACGCCGGTGGCGACGCTCATGGCGCTGCGGTCCATGACGTCGAGGGCGTTGCCGCTGGCCTCGCCCAGGCGCCAGAAGCTGCTGGGGGCGTCGTGCAGCACCGAGCTGCCGTACGGGCCGAGCTGCGCCGCGGTGTCGGGCACCTGCACGCTCGCCGACGGCGACCAGGCGACGTTGCCGAAGGGGTCCGAGGCGCGGACGCGGTAGCTGACGGTGGAGCCCTCGACGAGGCCGGTGTCGACGAGCGAGAGGGTCTTGGCCTGGTAGAAGGTCGACGCCGCCGTGGTGCTCTGCACCGGCGTGCGGGTGTCGCCGTCGCGGAAGACGTCGTAGACGAGGTTCTCGTTGTCGCGGTCGCTCGTCGTGCCGAAGGTGAGGCGGACGGCGCCGTTGACGAGCCCCTGCAGCGCGGGAGCGGCGGTGATCGGCGCGGGGCCCTGCTCGTTCGGCGCGAGCGAAGGCAGCGCGTAGCGGACGAGGCCCTGCTGCGGCTTGCCGCCGGCGCGCGGGAACTCGCCGCCGAAGACGACGTACTGGTCGTTGCCGGCGACGCTCCAGCCGGCCTGGCCCTGGCCGGTGTACTTGCCGGGGACGAGGTCGGGGAACCAGGGGAGCAGCTTGGTGGCGGGCTGCCCGCGCAGGTTGCCGTTGGCCAGGGTGCTGTTGCCGACCACGCCGCCGCTGGGGGCGTCGCTGAAGGCCAGGCCGAAGCGGTTGACGCGCGGGCTGTACTCCGGGAAGCCGCCGATGTTGGAGCAGACGTGGGCGTGCGTGGCCACGTAGTAGGCGCCGCCGGTCGGGAAGCCCGAGTAGGTGTCGCCGTGGCACTCGTTGATCCACTTCACGGCGCCGCCGTCGGCGGCCGCGGCGAACGAGCCCTCGAGGTTGCCCGGCCCGTAGAAGTCGTAGGCCGTGCCGTAGACGGTGTCGCCCTTGGCCTGCAGGCTGTAGACGGCCGAGTTGATGCCCTGGTTGGTGAGCAGCTGGCCCAGCGCGAACGGCCGGGTCTCGCCGGTGACGGCGTCGATGGCACCGACGCCGGTCGACTTCACACCGTTGATCGAGTCGAAGCGGCCGGCCGCCACGACCTGCGTGCCGCCGCCGGTGACGACCAGGCCCAGCACGTCCTTGCTCGTCGCCGTGCTGCCGTTGCTGTTGCCGGCGGTCGAGCCGGTGCCGAGGGTCGGCGCCCACGGCAGCAGGCCGCCGTCGGAGGCGCGCACGGCCGCGAGGCGGTCGCGGGGGGCCGAGCCGACGGAGGCGAAGCCGCCGCCGAGGTAGACGGTCGAGTCGGTCGCGGCGATGGCGCGCACCTGCCAGGAGGCCCACGGCTTGAACGACGGGACCAGCTGGCCGGTGGCGGTGTCGTACGCCGCGACCCGGCTGCGGGGCTGCCCGTCGGCCTCGGTGAAGTCGCCGCCGACGTAGATGCGCGAGCCGTCCGGGGAGGCCGTGACGACCATCGCCTGCGCGTTGAGGCTCGGCGTGAAGGAGGTGACGAGCTCGCCGGTGCGGATGTCGTACGCCAGCAGGTTGCTCCGCGGCGTCGTGCTCACGCCGGCGGCCGCCCCGGCGGGGCGGGCGGTCGTGAACTTGCCGGCGACGTAGACGGTGTTGCCGACGACCACCTGCGACCAGGCCACGCCGTCGATCTGCACCGTCGGGAGCGGGTCGGCGCTCACCGTCACGGGCGTCGTGGGCGTCACGGCGGCGGGCGCGGTGTCGGCGGCGGCGGGCGCGGCGGTGCCGAGCAGTCCGACGGCACCGAGCAGCATGCTGCCGGTGGCGAGCGCGGCGACGCGCCTCCACGAGGAGGGCGTCGGGGCGGCGGGGTTCATGGCACGTCCTCGACGGGGGTGGCGGGTGCCGTGCGGGGACGGCGGACAGCGGTGGGGAGGCCCCAAGGCTACGTCCGGTAACGCCCGTGTTGAGGGCCCACAAGGAGCATCTTCACTAGTCCCGGCGGGTCATCGACGTGCTACCGGACGGCTGTGTGCTACGCCACCGGCCCCGAGAAGGCCAGCAGCGGCTGGCCCGGCGTGAGCGCGACCGCCACCGTCACGGGGTCCAGCGGGCCGTCCGGCACGCCGTACGCGAGCACCGCCTCGGCGCTGTCGCCCGGCGCGAGGCTCGGCGCGAAGACGTCGGTCGGCGGGCCGGTGAACGGCGTCGCCGGCGTGCGCTCGGGCCCGACGTCGACGGTGACCTGCACGGTGGTGAGGTCGACCGCCTCGTCGGCCGCGCTCTCCAGGCGCACCCGCACCACCAGGGCCGGGCCGCTCGTCTCGCCGGGCGCGGTGGCCGTCACCTGCTGGCGCGACAGGCCGACCACGCGCACGGTGACGCCGCCCTGCTCGGCGGTGGCGTCGAGCGGCACCGGCTCGTCCTGCGCCGGGGCGGCGTCGGTGCCCGTCGTCGCCGGGGCGCTGGCCGCGGGCTGCGACGGCAGCGGCGCGGGGCCGCCGGTCGCGGGCTCGTCGTCGTCGCCGCACCCCGTCAGCAGGAGCGCGCCCGCGAGGCCGAGGGAGGCCAGGCGTAGGGGACCGGGGAGCACGCGCCGGAGCCTACGGGTCAGCCCGGCAGCCGCCCGACCTCGGCGACCGGCAGGCCGCTGCGGTGGCAGACCCAGAAGGAGTCGGCGCCGAGGTCGGGCTCGACGAGCAGCGCGTGGTCGCGGCAGGACGGGCACAGCGGCCACGACGGGTCGTGCGCGGCCTGCACCGCCTCCTGCACGTCCTGGGCGACCAGCCCCGGCAGGTAGTCCTCGCCCGCCGGCCACTGCTCCAGCCACCACGTGCGCGAGGCGACGGCGGCGTCGAGCTCGGCGGCGTACCGGCCGTGGAGGTCGTGCGCCACCAGGGCGCGGGCGCGGTCGACCGGCATGCCCGCCACGGTAGGCGGGCAGGGGTCCTGGCATGAGCGAGTCACACACCCCCCGGTCCCTCGACGACGTCCTCGACGGCATCCGCTTCGCCATGGTCGCGACCTACGAGGCCGGCGCCCTCAAGGCACGGCCCCTCGCGGTGCAGGAGGTCGACGGCAGCACGATCCGCTTCCTCGTCTCCACCAGCGCCGAGTGGGTGCGCGCCCTCGGTGCCGGCGGGTCGCCCGCGCTGCTGACCTTCGCGCAGGAGAAGGGCAACACCTGGGTCGCGGTCGAGGGCACCGCCCGCGAGCTCGACGACCGCGCGACCGTCGCCCGGCTCTACGACCCCGTCAACGACGCCTTCTTCGACGGCGTGGACGACCCGCAGATCCGCGTCCTCGAGGTGCAGGTCGAGCGGGGCGAGTGGTGGGACGGCCCGAGCGGCCGCCTCGGCCAGGCGCTCGGCATCCTCGGCACCAAGCTCACCGGCGACACGAAGAAGGCCGGGGACCAGGGGCCGGTGCAGGTCTAGTCCGGCACGACCGCACAGGGGGTCTCGCAGCGTTCTGCTGCGGGACCCCCTGCGCGTGCCGCAGGCTGCGGCACGTGGCTGCAACGGTCGTCGAGGCGCACGGGTCGGTGCTCGTGGTGCCGGGCCGCCCGCGCTACCACGCGCCGGCGTGCCGCCACGTCGGCCGCGCGGACGAGGTCGACCTGCACGACGCGCGGGCCGCGGGCCTGACGCCGTGCAGCGCCTGTCGCCCCGACGAGGCGCTGCTGCGGGCCTGCACCGCGGAGGCGGCGGCCGCCATGCGCGCCCGCTACGCCGAGCTGGCGCTCCTGCCCGACGCCGACGACGACTGGTCGGGGCACCTGGCGGCCTGGGACGACGCGCCGGCGGCGCCGCGCCCCGGCGTGCTGGCGCTGGCGGCGGCGCTGCTGGTGCTCCTCGGCGTGGTCGCCGCGGTCGCGCTGCAGCCCGAGCCCGCGCGCCCGGCCGCCGCGCCGGCGGTGGTCGAGCAGGCGCCGGCGCTCGCGCTCGGCCAGGCCGCGGTGGTCGGCGACTTCGTCGTGACCGTCACCGCGGTCGACGCCGCGGCGGGCGCGCGCCTGGCCGCCGCCGACCCGGCCAACCCGCCGGCCGTGCACGGCTACGTGCTCGTCGACGCCGTCGCCACCTACGTCGGCGCGACGACCGGCACGCCGGCGCTCGACCTCGCGGCCACGCTGACCGGCGGCGACGGCCGGCGGTACGACGACGCGGCGACGCCGGCGGTCAGCCCGCTCGCCGCGCTGCGGCCGGTGGGGCTGGTGCCGGGCGGCAGCGGAGCGGTCGACTTCGTCGTCGACGTGCCGGCCGGCGCCCTCGACGGCGCCCGGTTCACGGTGAGCGCCCGGGCGGCGGGCGGCGCCGGCCCGTCGTGGGCGCTCGCCCCGACGCCCTAGGCGTCCTGGCGCAGCGCGTCGAGCGCGGCCACGTCCTCCGGCGCGAGCGCGAAGTCGACGTCGGCGTTGGCGGCGATCCGCTCGGGGTTCGACGACTTCGGGATGACGACGATGCCGTGCTCGAGGTGCCAGCGGATCAGCACCTGCGCCGGGGTGCGGCCGAGGCGCTCGGCGAGGCCCGTGACGACCGGGTCGTCGAGCACGCCGCCCTTGAGCCCGCTGTAGCCCTCGAGCACGACGCCGCGCTCGCGGTGCTGCTCGACGACCTCCGGGTCGTGCAGGTACGGGCTCCAGCGGATCTGGTTGAGCGCCGGCGCGACGCCGGTGACCTCGACCAGCTCGTCGATCTGCGCCGCGGAGTAGTTGCTCACGCCGATGTCCTTGGCCAGGCCGTCGGCCTGAGCCTGCACGACCACGCGCCACAGCGCGACCGAGTCGGCGGGCGGTGCGTGCACGAGCCACAGGTCGACGGCGTCGCGCCCGAGCGCGGTGAGCGACTCCTCGAGCGTGGCGCGCGCCCTGTCGGCCAGGCGCGGCGGCACCTTGGTGGTGACGAAGACGTCGTCGTGGCCGCGCAGCGCGGCGCCGACCTCGGCCTCGTTGCCGTACATGGTGGCGGTGTCGACGTGGCGGTAGCCGGCGGCCAGGGCCGCCTCGGTGGCCGTGCGCGCCGTGTCGCCCTTGATCTGCCAGGTGCCGAAGCCGAGGAGCGGGATCGCGGCTCCGCTCGGCAGGGGTGCGGTCTGAGTCGTCATGCCGTCCCCCTACCCCGTCCGCGGCCCGGGGTGCAGCGCGCGGCGGGGCGCGCGACGATGGGTGCATGCGCACCCGTCACGCCCTGCCCGCCCTCGCCCTGCTCGTCCTCGCCACCGCCTGCGGCGGCGACGACGACCCGACCGACGGCTCGCTCGGCGGCGCGCCGACGACCCCGCAGGCGCCGAGCAGCTTCCTCGAGGCGCCCGCCGGCACCAACGGCGTGCTGCTCGCGCAGGTCGGGCTGCCGGACGACCCCGAGGCGTTCGAGATCTCGCTGACGACCGAGGACGGCCGGCCCGTCGAGACGGTGCTGCCCGGCGAGTACGAGATCCGCGTGAGCGACCCCTCGCGGATCCACAACTTCGCGCTGAGCGGCCCGGGCGTCGACGAGGCGACCTCGGTGTCGGGCACCGACGACGCGGTCTGGCGGGTCACCCTCGAGGAGGGCGACTACGACTACGTGTGCGACCCGCACCCGAGCATGGCGGGCTCGTTCACCGTCGCCTCCTAGCCCCCGGGCTACGGCTGGGTGACCGCCCGGAGCCGCAGGCCGTAGCAGGCGCCGACCAGCACCGCGAGGGCCAGCCAGGCCAGCCCCGGGTGCAGGCCGGTCGCGGCGAGGCTGCCGCCGGTGAGGTCGCTGGCGGCGACGGCCGCGGTGCCGCCCGGGTGGCTGTGGCCGCCCGTCGGCACGATGCCGCTGTCGCTGGGCCGCGGGGTGCCCGCGGTGCCGTCCGGGCCGGTCGGCACCTCGACCACGCCGGGCTGCCCGGCGGCGTCCTCGACGCAGTAGACGTACGCGCTGTCCTCGCGGGAGACCGGCGCGCCGATGGCGGTGAGGAAGCGCTCCGGGTCGGCGCCGGCGAGGGCGAAGACGTCTTCGACCTGCGGCAGCGAGCCGTCGTTGACGCAGTCGTTGCCGCCGTAGACGGCGCGCTCCCACATCTGCAGGTAGTTCTCCGACCCGGCCAGCATGTCCGCGATCAGCGCCTGGCCGCCGCCGAGCTCCGGGTGCTTCTGGTCGCCGGCGAGCTGCAGCTCGCGGAACCAGTCGGCGAACAGGCCGTAGTGCGCCACCCCGTCGGTGTTGACGTCGTACGTCCGCACGCCGCTGGTCTGCTGGAACAGCGTGACGCCGCCGATCGGCGCCTGCCAGCCGGCCTCGTCGTAGACGAGCGGCTGCGTGGCGTCGGTGCGCGGGCCCGGCTGGCCGCCGAGGCCGTTGGTGTCGGCGCCGTAGCCCATGCCGAACGTGATCTGGTCGGGCGCGAGCTCCTGCGACCAGGCGCGGTTCTGCGCCCAGCTGTCGGCGAAGGCCGAGGCGTCGTCGGTGCGCGGCGCGACCTGCCCGCCGAGGGAGTGGATGCGCTGGTAGACGACGTCGTTGCCCCAGCTGTGGCTGCTGATGACCGACGGCAGCACCGGCGCGCGGCCCTCGGCGGCGGCCGCGGCCTCCTCGGCCGGGACCAGCTCGTCCTCGATGAGGTCGAGCGCCGCCCGCTGCGCCGAGGCGCTCATGTGGTCGGGGTCGAAGACCATGCCCTTGGCGATCATCTCGGTGATGAGGTGCTCGCCGAGGGGCGTGAGGCCGCGGCTGTTGCAGTGCGGCCCCGGCCCGTACGCCGGGACGGCGAGCGACAGGGCCGGCGCGAAGGCCTGGATGACGCGGCCGGCGAGCTGGTCGACCTCGCCGCTCGGGTCGTCGGGCGCCTCGTCGAGCAGGTTGGTCTGCGTCTTGTCGTGCTCGTCGCCCTCGAGCCCGTGGTCGTGCGCGGGCTCGGCGGGGCAGGTCTGCATGTCCCAGTAGTGCTGCGTGACGTACTTGTTGCCGGTGTTGACGACGACGCCGGTCTGGCCGCTGTCGCCGGTGACGCCGGACAGCGCGTTGTCGAACTTGTTGACCAGCTCCATCTGCCGCACGCCCATGTCGAACACCTCCTGCAGGCGCTCGTCGATGTCGGCCTCGGTGCACTGCGGCTGGTCGAGCACCTCGCCGCAGTCGAACAGCACCGACACCTCGATGCCCATGACGATCGCCAGGCGCCCGGCGGCGATGGTCTGCCGGGCCTGCTGCGGGGTGACGACGATGCGCAGCCAGCCCTCGCCGGGCCCGCCGCTCTGGGCGTCGACGTAGTCCTGCAGCTCGTGCAGGCGCTGGGCCTGCAGCCGCACGCCGTCCATCTCGTTGCACGAGTTCCTGTGCTCCGGGTAGAGCTGGCACAGGGCGGTGTTGTCGACCAGCAGGTTGGTCGTGAGGCGCAGGCCGCCGAGGTAGGCCCGCTCGAGCCAGCGGTAGTAGTACTGCTCGTGGGTCAGCGTGTCGTGCTGCGGCCAGTAGCCGAACGTCGGCCAGCCCACCGGGTCGTAGGCCGCGACCGGGTCGGTCGGCGCCTGCCCGGCGAGCCCGACCTCGAGCACGCTGTTGAGCGCCCCTCCGCCGTCGCACGCCCCGAGCGCGTACTCGACGCCGTACGGGTGCCAGGGCTGGCCGCAGCGCAGCTCGCCGCCGAGGAACTCGTACGCCATGCCGTGCACGTGCGCCTCGAAGAAGCCCTGCACCGGGCCGGCGGGGTCGCCGGTCGGCTGCGGCCGCCCGCTCGCGTTGACGTCGATCTCCGGCCAGTCGGCGCACTGCGTGCCGTTGGCGTCGTCGTCGGCCGGGTCGTCGTCGGGCACGTGCGTGATCGCGTACGTGCCGAGCTCCTCGTCGCCGATGCTCAGGTCGTACGGCCCGGTGCCCTCGACGACGACCTCGGTGGCGGGGCTGGGCGCGGCGGCCAGGCCGCTGCCCGTCCAGTAATGCCGGACGTCCCACCAGGCGCCGGGCACGCTGGTGTCGGGGCCCTCGTTCGTCGCGAGGAGGTACTCGCCGAGCCGGGTCGCCTGGAAGTGGAAGGGCTCGGCCTGGTCCCTCGGCACGAGCGCGGCGCCGCGGCCGACGAAGCCCTCGCCGGGCTGCTCGAGCACGTA
>CANKBT010000127.1 GCA_947479995.1 Frankiaceae bacterium
GCAGGCCCGCGTCTTCGCCGAGGCCCTCGAGGTCGCCGCGCCGCTCGCCCCGCAGGTGCGCCACCTGGCCAACAGCGCGGCGACCCTCACCGCGCCGCACACCCACTACGACCTGGTGCGCCCCGGCGTCTCGCTCTACGGCCTGTCGCCGGTGCCGCAGCTCGGCGGTCCCGCCGACTTCGGGCTCCGGCCGGCGATGACGCTCGCCAGCACGGTCGCCCTGGTCAAGCGGGTGCCCGCCGGCAGCGGGGTGTCGTACGGCCACGCGCACACCACGGAGCGCGAGAGCACGCTGGCGCTGGTGCCGCTGGGCTACGCCGACGGCGTGCCGCGCGCGGCCAGCAGCCGCGCCGAGGTGCTGCTGCGCGGCGCCCGCCGCACCGTCGCCGGCCGGGTCTGCATGGACCAGTTCGTGCTCGACCTCGGCGACGACGAGGTCGCCGCCGGCGACGAGGTGCTGCTGTTCGGGCCGGGCGACGCGGGGGAGCCCACCGCGCAGGACTGGGCCGACGTGCTCGGCACGATCGACTACGAGGTGGTGACGCGCGTCGGGGCGCGGGTGCCCCGGACCTACGGGGCGCGGACGAGCGGGGGAGGCGGCGCATGAGGCCAGCAGCGCGCAGGGCGGGAGCGGCCGGCGGCCTGCTCGGGCTGGTGGCGGCGGGCGTCGCCGTCGGCCTGGCGGCCGAGCAGCGCACCGTCGGGCAGTCGCGCCGGCGGCCCGACCCGGAGGCGCGCGAGCCGTTCTTCCGGCTGCCGGCCGACCGGGTGCGCCGCGTGGTGGCCGAGGACGGCGTGCCGCTGCACGTCGAGGAGGTCGGGCCGGCCGACGCGCCGCTGACGGTCGTGCTGTGCCACGGCTACACGCAGCAGATGGCGGTCTGGCACTACCAGCGCCAGGAGCTCGCCGCCGACGGGCGCACCCGGCTGGTGCTGTGGGACCAGCGCTCGCACGGCCGCAGCGGCCGGGGCCGCGCCGACTCCGCGACGATCGACCAGCTCGGCCGCGACCTGCTCGCGGTGCTCGAGGCCACCGCCCCCCGCGGGCCGGTCGTGCTCGTCGGCCACTCGATGGGCGGCATGACGGTGATGGCCCTGGCCGACCAGCGGCCCGACCTGTTCGGCACCCGCGTCGTCGGCGTCGGGCTCGTCGGCACGAGCGCCGGCAAGCTCGCCGAGGTCACCTTCGGCATGCCGGCCGCCGTGACGCCGCTGTCGCGCGCGGTGCTGCCGTGGCTGACGCGCGGCGCGCGGCAGCGCCCCGAGCTGTTCGAGCGCGGGCGCCGGCTCGGCACCGACCTGGCCTACGTGCTGTCGCGCCGCATCGCCTTCGGCAGCGCCGAGGTCTCGCCGTCGCACGTCGAGCTCGTCGAGAAGATGCTCGCCGACACCCCCGTCGACGTCGTCGCGGAGTTCTACGACACCTTCGTCGACCACGACAAGCTGGCCGCGCTCGACGTGCTGCGCGGGGTCGAGGTGCTCGTGCTGTGCGGCAGCGAGGACCGCCTCACCCCGCTCGACCACAGCCGGGCCATCGCCGCGGCGCTGCCCGACGCGCGGCTCGTCGTCGTCGAGGGCGCCGGCCACATGGTGCAGCTCGAGCGCGCCTCGCTCGTCACCCTGCACCTGCGCGACCTGGTGCGGCGCGCGGCGGCGCGGACCCCGGCGGCGTGAGCCCCGACGCCCCGGGGCCCGACGGGCCCGCGCAGGCGGCGCTGGCGGCGCTGGCGCAGCAGGTGCAGGGCTGCACGCGCTGCCCCGAGCTGGCCGAGACGCGCACGCACGTCGTCGCCGGCGCCTTCCCGCCCGGCGCGCGGCTGGTCGTCATGGGCGAGGCGCCCGGCGCCCAGGAGGACGCCACGGGGGCGCCCTTCGTCGGCCGCAGCGGCCAGCTGCTCGACCTGCTGCTCGCCGAGGCCGGCGGCGACCGCGCCCGCACCGCGGTGCTCAACACGCTCAAGTGCCGGCCGCCCGGCAACCGGCCGCCGAGGCCCGCCGAGAGCGCGCACTGCCGGCCCTGGACCGAGCAGCAGCTCGGCCTCGCCGCGCCGCGGCTCGTCGTGACCCTCGGCCTGTCGGCCACCCGGTGGTTCCTGCCGCGCACGGCCCTCGGCGCCGTCCGCGGCGTCGTGCACGAGGTCGCCGGGCTCCGGGTGCTGCCCACCTACCACCCGAGCGCGGCGCTGCGCGGCGGCCCGCGGGGCGAGCCGCGGCGGCTGCTCGCCGAGGACCTGGCGCTCGCGGTGCGCCTCGTCGCGTGACCGGGCGCCCGGCGTGACCGGCCTGTCGCGGGTCGTCCGGTCGCCCGACGACGACCCGGGCGACGCGCTCGACCTGCGGGCGGCGGGGGAGCCGGGCCCGGACTGGCCCGGGTTCGCGGAGCTCGTGCCCGGCGAGCTGGTGCGCCCGGTGCCGCAGGTGCTGCACGGCGTCGCGCAGACCCGCGCGCTGGGCGCCCGCCTCGCGGGCGTGCTGCGCGCCGGCGACCTGGTGCTGCTCTCGGGCCCGCTGGGCGCCGGCAAGACCGCGCTGGCGCAGGGCCTCGGCGCCGGCCTCGGCGTCGCCGGCCGGGTCACGAGCCCGACCTTCGTGCTGGCCCGCGTGCACCGCGGCGCGCCGCCGATGGTGCACGTCGATGCCTACCGCCTGCGCGAGGGCGGCCGCACACCCGACCTCGACGACCTCGACCTCGACGTCGACCTCGAGCGGGCCGTCGTCGTCGTCGAGTGGGGCGAGGGGCTGGTCGAGGGGCTGTCGGACTCCCGGCTCGAGGTCTCCCTGGCCCGGCCCGACGAGGCGACGCGCACGGCCGTGGTGCGCGCGCGAGGGCCCCGCTGGGCGGTCCTCGGCGCGTGACCCGGCCGCGCCCGGGCGGCGCGGCGCGCGGCTGAGACGCGGGTGTCACGACGCCCGCGCCGCGGGGCGCTCGCACAAGGGCACGGGGTGGCGGGAACCGGACGAAGCGGTCAGCCCGGCTGTGCGCGCCGACAACGAGGCGGGGCACGTTGTGCACTCGCCCTGCACAACGATCGGGACACGGGGCGGGGGTCGTGTGGAGTGCGGACCCCGAGTGCGCTTTGATCTGTGACGCGCACCACGGTCGTGCGTCACCGCCCAGCGCAGGAGGACGAGCATGCCCGACGCCCCACCCGGCGCACGGTTCGAGGTGGAGGGCGTCACCGTGCGCTTCGGCGGCCTCGTGGCCCTCGACGGCGTCTCGCTGCACGTCGAGCCGGGCGAGGTCCTCGGGGTCATCGGCCCCAACGGCGCCGGCAAGACCACCCTGTTCAACGTCGTCTGCGGCTTCCTCACGCCGTCCGAGGGCCGGCTGTCCTGGCGCGGCGAGCGGCTCACCGGCCTCAAGCCGCACAAGCTCGCCGGCCTCGGCATCGCCCGCACCCTGCAGGGCGTCGGCCTGTTCGAGGGCATGACGGTCCTCGACAACGTCATGGCCGGCGCCGGCACGCGCCCCCGCGCCGGCTTCGCCAGCGCGCTGTTCGGCCTGCCGCGCGCCGACGCCGAGGAGGCGCAGCTGCGCGCCCGCGCGCTCGCCGCGCTCGACCGGCTCAACGCCGCCGACTACGCCGGGCGCTACCCCGGCAGCCTCCCGTACCCCGTGCAGAAGCGGGTGGCGCTGGCCCGCGCGCTCGTCTCCGAGCCGGGCCTGCTCATGCTCGACGAGCCCGCCGCCGGCCTGTCCAACGACGAGATGGACGAGCTCGGCGACCTCATCCGCGAGCTGTCCGGGACGATGGGCGTGATGCTCGTCGAGCACCACATGGACCTCGTCATGCGCGTCTGCGACCGCATCACGGTGCTCGACTTCGGCAAGGTCATCGCCACCGGCACGCCCGAGCAGGTGCGCAGCGACCCGGCCGTGCTCGCCGCCTACCTCGGCGACGAGGTCGAGGCCCCCGCCGCCGCGTCCGGCTCGACCGGCCGCGTCTCGACGCGCAAGGACGGCTGACGTGCTCGAGGTCCGCGACGTCGTCACCACGTACGGCCCGGTGCTCGCGCTCGACGGCGTCTCGCTGTCGGTGCCGGCCGGGCGCATCACCGCCGTGCTCGGCGCCAACGGCGCCGGCAAGACCACCCTGCTGCGCACCGTCAGCGGCCTGGTGCGGCCCAAGGCCGGCGCCGTCGAGCTCGACGGCAAGGACATCACCCGCCTGCCCGTCGAGGCGATGGTGCAGCGCGGCATGGCGCACGTGCCGGAGGGCCGCGGCGTCATCGCCGAGCTCACCGTCGCGGAGAACCTCAAGCTCGGCGGGCTGTTCCGCAAGGGCGCCAAGGACAGCGAGGCCGACGAGGTCTACGACCTGTTCCCGGCCCTGCGCGAGCGGCGCGACCGCTCGGCGCACACGCTCTCGGGCGGCGAGCGCCAGATGCTCGTCGTCGGGCGCGCCCTGCTGGCCCGCCCGCGGGTGCTGCTGCTCGACGAGCCGTCGCTCGGCCTCGCGCCGCGCGTCGTCGCGCAGATCTTCGGCATCGTCCGCGACCTCGTCGACCGCACCGGCCTCGCCGTCCTGCTCGTCGAGCAGAACGCCAAGTCGGCCCTGTCGATCGCCGACACCGGCGTCGTGCTCAACCTCGGGCGGGTGGTGGCCACCGACTCGGCCGACGCGCTCGCCGCCGACGAGCAGCTGCGCCACGCCTTCCTGGGCTTCTGAGGCGCCGACATGACCCCCCTCCCCACGACCGACTGCCGGACCGGAGAGCGCGCGTGCAGCAGTTCCTGAACCTCACGACCACCGGCATCACGTTCGGCGTGCTCTACGCCGCCTTCGCGCTGTGCCTGGTGCTCATCTTCCGCGCCACGCGCATCATCAACTTCGCCCAGGGCGCGCAGGCCGCGTTCACCACCTACCTCGCGTACGAGCTGGTCGTCGAGCGCGACCAGCCGTACTGGGTGGGCTTCCTCGTCGCCCTCGTCGCCGGCTTCCTGCTCGGCGCCTTCATCGAGCGGGTCGTCGTGCGCCGGGTCGAGACCGGCCCGGAGATCAACGCCGTCATCGTCACGCTGGGCCTGTTCGTCGCCCTCGAGGCGCTCATCGGCATCCTGTTCGGCCAGGACTTCCTCGGCTTCCCGGCCCCGTTCGACGCCTCGAGCGGCTTCGCGGTCGGCGACACGCAGATCGCGCAGACCGCCAACGACCGCTACCGCATCCTCAGCGTGCTCGTCGCGCTCGGGCTGCTGGTCGCGCTCTTCCGCTTCACCGACGTGGGCCTGCGGCTGCGCGCCGCGGCCTTCGGCCAGGAGGTGGCGCGGCTGCTCGGCGTGCGGGTCGGCCGGATGCTCACGCTCGGCTGGGCGCTCGCCGGGCTGTTCGGCTCGCTCGCCGGCGTCCTCATCGCCGGCGGCGGCTTCATCAGCCCCGGCTTCATGCAGACGTCGGTCATCTTCGGCTTCGTCGCCGCGGTCCTCGGCGGGCTCGACAGCTTCGTCGGCGCGATCGTCGGCGGCCTGGTGCTCGGCCTGACGCAGTCCTACGTCGCCGGCTACGTCGACGGCGACCTCGTCAACATGGGCGCCCTCGCGGTGCTGCTCGTCGTGCTGCTCGCCAAGCCCGGCGGCCTGTTCTCCAGCTCCGTCGCCCGGAAGGTCTGACCCCGTGACCGACACCTCCGAGAAGGCCTCGACGAAGGTCACCCCGGCCGGCGGCGGCTCCGGCGGCGGGGCGCTCGCGGCGCTCACCCGCTCGCGCGGCCTGCGCCACCTCGCGCTCGTGCTCGCGGCGTACGTCGGGATCGTCCTGCTGCTGCAGCTGTTCGGCGACTTCCGCGACACCCAGCTGGCGACGATGGCCTACTTCGTGCCGGCCGCCGCGGGCCTGACGCTGCTCACCGGCGTCAACGGCCAGATCTCGCTCGGCCACGGCGCCCTCATGGCCGTCGGGGCCTACACGACGGCGGCGATCCTCGACCGCGCCGACCTCACGCCGTTCATCCTCGTGGTGCTGGCGTCGGTCGCCGCGGCGGCGGTCGTCGGGCTGCTCGTCGGCGTCGCCGCCGCCCGCCTGCACGGGCCCTACCTGGCCGGCGCGACGCTCGCCCTCGCCGTCGGCCTGCCCGGCATCGCCATCTACTTCGGCGACCTGTTCGGCGGCGAGCAGGGCCTGCGGGTGCGCCCGCCGGACCCGCCCGCCTGGTTCGAGGACCTCGCCGGCGGCGACCTCGGCCGCACGTACCCGGCGCTGCTCGGCTGGGCGCTCGCGCTGTCGGTGCTGTGGTTCCTGTCCAACCTCGTCACCAGCCGCTACGGCCGGCAGTGGCGGGCCGTGCGCGACGACGAGGTCGCGGCCTCGCTGTGCGGCATCGACCTCGGCCGCGCTCGGGTGCTGGCGTTCGTCGTCAGCGCCGCGTGCGCCGGCGTCGGCGGCGCCCTGCTCGCGGTGACCAGCCGCCTGGTCGCCCCCACCAGCGTCACGCTGGTGCTCTCGCTCTACCTGCTCACGGCCATCGTGCTCGGCGGCCTCGGCAGCCTGCTCGGCGCGGTCCTCGGCTCGGCGATCCTGGCCTTCCTGCCGACCGTGCTCACCAACCGGGCGCTCGACTCGGGGCTCGACTCCGCGGCGGCGGCCAACCTCGCGCCGATGGTCTTCGGCCTGGTCCTCGTCGTCGTCATGCTCGCCGCCCCCCGCGGCATCGTCGGCACCACCCGGATCGCCCTGCTCTCGCGCAAGCTCAAGAAGCAGCGCGCCGCGGCGCTGGCGAGCCGCACCTGATCGACCGGGCGGCGCGACGGAGCGCCGCCCGGCCCGCACCACCCGGCCTCGCCCGAGGCCGGCCCTGGAGGAGGAGTTCAGTGAGGATCTCTCGAAGCCGCCCGTTGCGGATGGGCGTCGTCGCGGTCGCGGGGGCTTCCCTGCTCCTGACCGCGTGCGGTGACAGCAGTGACAGCAGCAGTGGCGGCGACGGCGGCAGCGGCGGTGCCAGCGGCGAGACCAGCGGCAACACCGACGCCACCGGCGTCACCGACAGCGCCATCAAGATCGGCACCCACCAGCCCCTGACCGGCGTCGCGGCCCCCGGCTACAGCGACATCGCCCCGGGTGCCCAGGCCTACTACGACTTCGTCAACGCGGCCGGCGGCATCAACGGCCGCCAGATCGAGTTCGAGGTCCGCGACGACACCTACAACCCCACGACGACCGGCACGGTCGTCAACGAGCTGGTCCTGCAGGAGCAGGTCTTCGGCATCGTGCACGGCCTGGGCACCCCCACCCACTCGGCCGTCATCGACCAGCTCAACCAGGACGAGGTCCCCGACCTGTTCGTCTCCTCGGGCGCCCTCGCGTGGGACAACCCGGAGGAGAACCCCTACACCTTCGGCTGGCAGCCCGACTACGAGGTCGAGGGCAAGATCATCGGCCAGTACATCGCCGAGAACTTCCCCGACGCCAAGGTCGGCCTGTACCTCCAGGGCGACGACCTCGGCCGCGACGGGGCCACCGGCCTCAAGCGCTACATCGAGGACCAGATCGTCGCCGAGCAGGAGTACACCTCCGGCAACACCAACGTGGCGCCCCAGATCGGCGCGCTGCAGGCGGCCGGCGCGGACCTCATCGTCGGCTTCAACACCCCGGCGTACACCGCGCTGTCGCAGCTCGTCGCGCAGCAGCTGAACTTCAAGCCGCAGTGGTTCTACAGCAACGTCGCCCTCGACCCGCAGCTCGTCGGCGGCCTGCTCGCGAACTTCAGCGACGGCAAGGTCACCCCGGAGGCGGGCGTCGCCCTGCTCAACGGCCTCTACACCACGAAGTACTTCGCGACCGTCGACGAGACCGGCGACCCGTGGGTGCAGCTGTGGCAGCGCGTCTGGGAGGCGCACGGCGACGGCACGCCGCTGACGAACTTCAACGTCTACGGCATGGCGCAGGCCTACACGTTCGTCCAGTCGCTCGTCGCGGCCGGCGACGACCTCACGCGCGGCAGCATCGTCGCCGCCATCGAGGAGAACGGCACCTCCTTCGAGGGCCCGGCGTACGCGCCGTTCGACTACAGCGCCGAGAGCCACCGCGGCATCAGCGGCGTCCAGGTCGTGCAGATCGAGGGCGCGAGCCTCAACGAGCTCACCCCGACCCTCATCACCGACGGCGGTGACGCCGAGATCCAGGAGGACGCGGCGGACGGCGCCGACGACGACGCCCCGCCGGCGAGCGGCATCCCGGAGTAGCAGGCAGGATCCGCACCACCGCAC
>CANKBT010000128.1 GCA_947479995.1 Frankiaceae bacterium
CTCCGGGCCCTCGGCGCGGGGGGTGCGCGCGATGCGCGGGACGCCCTCGGACGGCCGCCGGCCGCGGGGGTCGAGGTGCGGCGGCAGGGGGCGCTCGGGCGGTCCTGCGCCGTCGGGGGGCTGGCTCACCGCTCGCTCCTGTTCCGTGCTGCGACCTGCTCCGGGCGGGCGGCGGTCGGCCGGCCCCTCCTGCGAGGACGCGCGCGGGCCCGGCGGGGTTCCGCGGCCAGGCTAGACGAGCGGGGGCCGGCTGCGGCCCACGACGCGGCCGACCGTCGCGCCGAGCGCGGCGCCCGCGAGCACGTCGGTCGGGTAGTGCACGCCCAGCACGACCCGCGACAGGCACATGGCCCCGGCCACGGCGGGCCACGGCACGCGGGGCGCGAGCGGCGCGAAGGCCACGGCGGCCGCGGTCGTCGAGGCGGCGTGCGCGCTCGGGAACGACAGCCGGCTCGGGGTGCGCACCAGGGCCGGCAGGTCGGCGAGCACGGGGCGCGGCCGGCGGGCGACGCGCTTGACCGCGACGTTGCCCGCGTGGGCGAGCAGCACCGACGCGGTCGCGCGCTGCCAGGCGCGGCGGCGGTCGGCGTCGGGCGCGGTCAGCGCGCCGGCCGTGCCGAGCGCCAGCCAGCCGAGCGCGTGCTCCCCGAGGTGCGACAGCGCGGTCGCCGCGCGGACGCCGGCGGGGGTCGCGCCCCGCGTGCGGACGGCCCGCAGGACCGCGGTGTCGAGCTCGGCGATCACCTGGATAGCGTAGCCGCGCGCGGGACCGCCCCCCTCGGTCTCAAGCACTCGCCCTGACCTGTCGAGTCCGAGGGGGATGCCGATCCCGGAGGTCCCCGACATGGTCCCCGCCGTGCCCCACGCCCTGCGCACCCGTCCGCGGCCCCGCGCGCTGACGGCCCTGCTCGCGGCCCTGCTGCTGGCACCGCTGCTGGCCCTGCTGCCCGCGCAGCGCGCCGAGGCCGCCGCGCCCGCCGAGGACGCCCTGCTGTCGATGGTCAACAGCGCCCGCGGCAGCGCCGGCGTCGCGCCGCTCGTCGAGGCGCCGGACCTCACCGCGATCGCCCGCCAGTGGTCGTCGCGCATGTCGGCGTCGAACGTGCTGTCGCACAACCCCGACCTGCGCACGCAGGTCACCTCGTGGACCGCCATCGCCGAGAACGTCGCGTACGGCACGAGCATCCCGAGCATCCACAGCGCGCTCATGGGCAGCAGCGGCCACCGCGCCAACATCCTCAACGGCACCTACACGCAGGTCGGCATCGGCGTGTGGACCGCGCCGTCCGGCCGCATCTGGGTGACCGAGGTCTTCCGCCGCCCGGCGCCCGGCGCGGCGCCCCTGCCCGCGGCCCGCCCGTGCGCCCCGGCCACCAACCCCAAGGCCACGCCCGACCCGCTGGCCGGCCCCGGCTACTGGGCGCTCGCCCGCGGCGGCGGCCTCTTCACGTACGGCACGCGCTTCTTCGGCGCCCCCTCGGGCACCCGCCTGCCCGTCCCGGCCGCCGCGATGGCCGCCCGCCCGCAGGGCGACGGCTACTGGGTCGTCGGCCCCGGCGGCGCCGTGCAGGACTTCGGCGGCGCCCGCTGGCACGGCGACGCGCGCGGCCTGCCGCTCGGCGCGCCGGTCGTGAGCATCGTCCCGACCTCCACCGGCGGCGGCTACTGGCTCGTCACCGCCGACGGCGGCGTCTTCTCCTACGGCGACGCGCCGTTCCGCGGCAGCCTCGGCTCGATCGGGGTGCGCTCGGCCAGCCCGGTCGTCGACGCCGCCCGCACGGCGAGCGGCAAGGGCTACTTCGTCGTCACGGCCAACGGCGCGGTCTTCACCTTCGGCGACGCCGCCTTCAAGGGCACCGTCAACGCCCTGAAGGACCCGGTCACGAGCATCGCGGTGAGCCCGACGGGCGCCGGCTACTGGCTGCTCGCCCGCGACGGCGGCGTCTTCAGCTTCGGCGTCCCGTACGCCGGGAGCATCGCCGGCACGGGCGTCTGCGGCGTCACCGACACCGCCACCGAGATCGTGCCGACCCGCACCGGCCGCGGCTACTGGGTGCTCGCCGAGCGCGGTGGCGTCTTCACCTTCGGCGACGCGCCGTACCGCGGGGCGCCGGGCGCCCTGCCGGACGTCCTCGTCGACCTCGTGCCGCTCGGCTGAGACCGGCTCGACGGCCTGCGCCGTACGCTCCTCCGACCGCTCCCGGGACCCTCCGGGGGCGGTCGGAGCCGTCTCGGGGGAGCCCCGGGGGAGGAGCGCGCGTGCGGCTGGCCGTCGACGCGACGCCGCTGCTCGGGCAGCGCACCGGCGTGGGGCGCTACCTCGAGGGCGTGCTCGGCGCGCTGCCGGGGCTGCCCGACGCCCCGGAGGCGCTGCTCACCGTCTTCAGCCTGCGCGGCGCCGTGCCCGAGGTCATGGCGGGCACCCGGCGGGCGCCGCGCCGCGCCCCGGCGCGCCTGCTCAACCGCATGTGGAAGCGCGCGCCGTTCCCCCCGGTCGAGCTGCTCACCGGGCGCATCGACGTCTTCCACGCCGGCAACTTCGTGCTGCCGCCGGTGGCCCGCGGCGCCGGCGTCGTGACCGTCCACGACCTGGCCTTCCTGCGCTACCCGGAGACCGTCGACGCCGAGGTCGCGCTCTACCGCGACCTCGTGCCCCGCTCGCTGCGCCGGGCCGCGCGGGTCGTCGTCGTGAGCGAGGCGGTGCGCGCGGAGGTGCTGGCCGAGTGGCCGGTCGACCCGGCGCGCGTCGTCGTCGCGCCGAACGGCGTCGGCCCGCGGTGGGCGACCGCGCGCCCGCCGGACGCGGCGCTGCGGGCCCGCCTCGGGCTGCCCGAGCGGTGGCTGCTGTTCGTCGGCAACGCCGAGCCGCGCAAGGGGCTCCCGACGCTCGTCGCCGCGCACGCCGCCGCCCGCCGCGCCGACCCCGCCGTGCCGCCGCTCGTCGTCGTCGGCCCGGCCGGCTGGGGTGACGCCTGGGACGGCCCGCCGCCCGGCCCGCCCGACGTGCTGCGCCTGGGCTTCGTGGCCGACGACGACCTGCGCGCGCTCGTCGCCGGCGCGGTCGCCTCGTGCCTGCCGAGCCGCTACGAGGGCTTCGGCCTGCCGGTGCTCGAGGCCCTCGCGTGCGGGGTGCCGGCGCTCGCCAGCGACCTGCCCGTGCACCGCGAGGTCGGCGGCGCGCACGCGACGTACGTGCCGCAGGGCGACGGCGACGCGTGGGCCGCCGCGCTCGTCGCGGCCGCCCTCGCCGGCCCCGACGCGGCCGCCGCGCAGGCCCGCAGGGGCGCCGCGGCGGCCTCCACGTGGGAGCGCAGCGCGGCCGTGCACCTGGCGACGTGGCGCGCCGCGGCTGACGAGTCCGGGGGCCGTTCCCGCCTAGGATGACCCGCGTGACCGCCGACGCCTTCGTCTCCTACGCGCAGAACCGCGAGGACGTCGTCCTCTGGAGGGCGCTGCACGACGTCGAGGGCGGCACGTACGTCGAGGTCGGCGCGCACCACGCCACCGAGCTGTCGGTGAGCAAGGCCTTCTACGACCGCGGCTGGTCCGGCCTGTGCATCGAGGCGATGCCGCAGCTGGCCGAGGAGTTCGCCGCCGCGCGCCCCCGCGACACGGTCGTGCAGGCCGCGGTGCTCGACACCGACGCCGACACCGTCGTGCTGCACGCCGTCGAGGGCACCGGCCTGTCGACCGTCGTCGACGAGGTCGGCGCCGAGCACGGCGAGCACGGCTGGGTCGTGCACGACGTCGAGGTGCCGGCCCGGCGGCTCGACGACCTGCTCGACGAGCACGTCGAGGGCGAGGTGCACTGGCTGCTCGTCGACACCGAGGGCGCCGAGCCGTCGGTGCTCGCCTCGGTCGACCTGCGCCGCTGGCGCCCCTGGGTGCTCGTCGTCGAGGCCACCGCGCCGCTGAGCAACGAGCCCACGCACGAGAGCTGGGAGCCGGGCGTGCTCGCCGCGGGCTACGAGCTGTGCCTGTTCGACGGGCTCTCGCGCTTCTACGTCGCCGAGGAGCACGCCGAGCGCCTGCGCCCGCTGCTGTCCTACCCGGCGTGCGTGCTCGACCCGTACGTCACGCACGACGTGCACGACATGCGCACCCGCCTGCACGAGGCCGTCACCGAGGTCATCCGCTGGCGCGGCCAGGTGCTGCAGCGCTGGACCGAGGCGGCGTCCGCGGCCCTCGACGCGCCCGGCGCCGGCGGCCACCCCGGCCACGAGGCCGCGCGCCTGCGCGCCGAGCTCGACGCGCTGCACTCGACGCTGTCCTGGCGGGTCACGGCGCCGCTGCGCACGGTGCGCCGGGCGCAGCTGCAGCGGAGCCCGCGCGCGTGACGCTCGCCCCCAGCGCCCCGGCGCCGCCGCGCGGCGGGACGGTCGTCGCGGCCGCCCTCGAGCAGCGGCTGCGCGCGGCGGCCGAGCTGCTGCTGCCCGACGGCGCGCCGCCGGTCGGCGCCGGCGGCGAGACGCCCGGCGAGCGCTCGGGCACCCTGCTGCTGGGCCTGGTCGCCGAGCTGCAGCGCGCGCCGAGCACCCCCGGGCTCTGGCTGCTGCTCACCGCCCTCGCCGCCGCGTACCCCGACGAGGGGCAGCTGCTCGAGGCCCGCCGCGTGCTCGAGCTGTCGACGCCGACCGAGGCCGTCGTGCACCTGCTCGAGAGCTGCTGGGTCAGCACCCGCAACGGCGGCTCGCCGGCCGCGCACCTCGAGGTCGTGCGCGACCGGGTGGTCGTCGACGTCGACTTCTGCGCGCAGAACGACCACCACACCGGCATCCAGCGCGTCGTGCGCGAGACGGTGCCGCGCTGGGTGCGCGACCACGACCTGCTGCTGGTCGCCTGGACCGACGCGCACGGCGCGATGCGCCCGCTGCAGGACGAGGAGCCCGAGCGGGTCCTCGACTGGTACGGCCGGCAGCACCGCCGCGCCGCCGCCGCCCAGGAGCACGACGCGGTGAGCGGCGAGGTGCCCGCGCCGCCGCAGCCCGAGCGCGCGCCCGACCGGCTCGTCGTGCCCTGGCAGTGCACCGTCGTGCTGCCGGAGAACCCCTCGCCGCAGCGCTGCCCCTCGCTGGCCGCGCTCGCGCAGCACTCGGGCAACGTCGTGACGGCCATCGGCTACGACTGCATCCCCGTCGTCAGCCCCGAGCTGATCCACCCGGGCCTGCCCGACCGCTTCATGCGCTACCTGTCGGTCGTCAAGCACGCCGCGGTCCTCGCCGGCATCTCGGCGTCGGCGACCGCCGAGTTCGCGGGCTTCGCCGACATGATGCCGAGCCAGGGCCTGCCCGCCCCCCGGGTCGTCGAGGTGGTGCTGCCCGTCGCCGTGCCCGACCCGGGCGCGGGCGCCCGCGCGGGCGAGCCGTCGGGCCCGCCGGTCGTGGTGAGCGTCGGCTCCTTCGAGCCCCGCAAGAACCAGCTCGCGCTGCTCGTGGCGGCCGAGCAGCTGTGGCGCGAGGGCCTGTCGTTCCGGCTCCGCTTCATCGGCGGCGGCGGCTACCGCACCGAGTTCGAGGCCCTCGTCGCGCGCCTGACCGCCGCCGGCCGCGACGTGCAGGTCGACGTGCAGATCTCCGACGAGGAGCTCTGGCAGGCCTACCGCGACGCGCGCTTCACCGTCTTCGCCAGCCTGCACGAGGGCTACGGCCTGCCGGTCGCCGAGTCGCTGGCCTACGGCGTGCCGGCCCTGACCACCAGCTACGGCAGCACCGCCGAGATCGCCGAGGACGGCGGCGCGCTGCTCGTCGACCCGCGCGACGACCAGGCGCTGGTCGACGCCCTGCGCCGCATGGTGACCGACGACGCCCTCGTCGACCGGCTGCGCGCGGAGGCGCTCGCCCGCCCCGTGCGCACCTGGGACGACTACGCCCGCGAGCTGTGGGACGCCCTCGTCGAGGGGGCCCGGTGACCGCGGGCACGACGGCCGTCGCGGCCCGCCTCGACAGCGCGGCGCGCGTCGCCCGCGTCGTCGACGGCCTGCCCGGCGCCTGGGGCCGCGCCGTGCGCCAGCGCCTGGGCGCGCTCGCCGAGGCGCTCGAGCCCGGCAGCGGCCCGGCGACCGCCGACCGCGTCGGCCGGGTCGAGCAGGCGCTCGGCAGCGGCGACGGCCCGGCCGCCTGGCTGACGCTCGCCGTGCTCACGGCCGAGCTGCCGGTCGTGGCCGACGTGCAGCGCCTGCAGCGCGCGGTGCGCCTCGACGGCGCGCTGCCCCCGCTGCGCTCCCTGCTGCTGCGCCCGCGCCTCGGGGCGCTGCTGTCGCGCGCGGAGCCCGCCGAGGTCGAGGTCTGCTCCGGCGTCGTCGTCGACCTGGCGCACACCGCCCGCACCGACCTGGCGACCGGCATCCAGCGCGTCGCCCGCGAGACCGTCCGCCGCTGGGACGCCGACCGCGAGGTGGTGCTCGCCGGCTGGACGGACGGCCTCACCGCCCTGCGCCGCCTCGACCCGGCCGAGCGCCGCCGCGCCCTCACCGGCCGCGGCGGCACGCGCGCGGCCGGCGAGCGGGCGAGCGGCGCGGTGCTCGTGCCGTGGCGCGGCACGTACGTGCTGCCCGAGCTGGCGCCTGAGCGCGAGCGCACCCTGCGCCTCATGGCGATGGCGCGCTTCGCCGAGTGCCGCACCGGCGTCGTCGGCCTGGACTGCGTGCCGATCAGCTCGGCCGAGACCACCGACGCCAACGTCAGCGAGGCCTTCGCCGGCTACCTCGCGGCCCTCCGCCACGTCGACCGCGTCGCCGGCATCAGCGAGGCGGCGGCCGCCGAGTTCCGCGGCTGGACCCGCATGCTGCGGGCCATCGGCACCGCGGGCCCCGAGGTCCGCGCGGTGCCGCTGCCCGCCGAGCGGGTCGCGGTGACCGAGGGCGGGCTGGCGCGGGCGCGCACCCGCTTCCTCGTCGCCGACCTGCCGATGCTGCTGTGCGTCGGCACCGCCGAGCCGCGCAAGAACCACCTCGCGCTGCTGCACGCCGCCGAGACGGCGTGGCGCGCCGGCCACCGCTTCAGCCTCAGCTTCGTCGGCGGGCACTCGTGGAGCAGCGAGCGCTTCGTCGGCCGGCTGGCGCAGCTGCAGGCGCAGGGCCGGCCGGTCGACAGCCACCGCGGCGTCGACGACGAGGAGCTGTGGGGCGCGTACGCCCTCGCCCGCGCCGTCGTCTTCCCGAGCCTGCACGAGGGCTTCGGCCTGCCCGTCGCCGAGGCGCTGGCGGTCGGCACGCCGGTGGTCACCTCCGCGCACGGCAGCATGGCCGAGCTGGCCGAGGGCGGCGGCGCGCTGCTCGTCGACCCCCGCGACGACGGCGCGCTCGCCCGGGCGCTGTCGGCCGTCGTCAGCGACGACACCGTGCACGAGCGCCTGCGCCTGCAGGCCGTCCGCCGCCCCGAGCGGACGTGGGCCGCGTACGCCGACGAGCTGTGGTCCTGCCTCGTCGACGGCCGCACCGACCGCGGGAGCGACGCATGACCCAGGCACCCGAGCGGCCGACCGGCGAGGACGCCACCGCGCGCGCCGCGCGGCTGACCGCCGAGCCGCTCCTCTCCGTCGGCCCGACCGGCGGCCTGGTCGCCGGTCCCGTCGGTGCCGTGCGCGAGATCGTCGCGCACCGCGAGCTCATGTCGCTGCTCGTGCGGCGCGAGCTCAAGGCCCGCTACAAGGACTCGACGCTCGGCTTCGTGTGGAGCCTGCTGCGGCCGCTGTCGCTGCTGCTCGTCTACTTCGTCGCCATCGGCAAGTTCCTCGGCGCGGAGCGCGAGATCCCCGAGTTCGCGATCTTCGTCTTCACCGGCCTGACCCTGTGGACGCTGTTCACCGAGATCATCGCGGGCGGCACCGGCTCCATCGTCGGCAACGGCGGCCTCATCAAGAAGGTCTACCTGCCGCGGGAGGTCTTCCCGCTGTCGGTGGTCGGCTCGGCGCTGTTCGGCTTCGCCACGCAGCTCGTCATCCTGGTCGCGGCCGTGCTGGTGTCGGGCAACATCCCGACCGGCAGCCGGCTGCTCTACGCGCCGCTCGCGATCGCCGTGCTCGTCGTCTGGGCCACCGCGCTGGCGCTCGCGCTGTCGGCGGTCAACGTCTACCTGCGCGACGTGCAGTACCTCGTGGAGATCTCCCTGCTCACGCTGTTCTGGGCGTCGCCGGTCGTCTACTCCTGGGACCTCGTGCAGCGCGTGCTC
>CANKBT010000129.1 GCA_947479995.1 Frankiaceae bacterium
CGCGGGGGTCGACAGCCCGCCGTCGGCGAGCGCGAGCACCCAGGCGTACGTGCCGCGCCCGAGCACCGGGGTGAGCTGCTCGCCGCGGCCGGTGCCGAGCGCGGTGCCGCCGTGCAGCGAGAACGGCACATCGCTGCCGAGCTGGGCCGCGAGCGCCGAGAGCGCGTCGCGGTCGAGGTCGGTGCCCCACAGCGCGTCGCACGCCACGAGCGCGGCGGCGGCGTCGGCCGACCCGCCCGCGCAGCCGCCGGCGACGGGGATGCCCTTGGCGATGGCGAGGGCGACGCGCGGGTCCTCGCCGGTGTGCTCGGCGAGCAGCCGCACCGCGCGGACGGCCAGGTTGCTGCCGTCGACGGGCACGTCGCCGGCGCCCTCGCCGTGCACCTGCACGGTCAGCGCGTCGGCCCTGCGGGCGGTGAGCTCGTCGGTCAGCGACACCGCGTGGAAGACGGTCGTGAGGTCGTGGAAGCCGTCGTCGCGCCGCGGCCCGACCGACAGGTGCAGGTTGAGCTTGGCGGGCGCCCGGACGACCACGCGCTCGGGGAGGCGGCGGGTCGACAGGGCGGGGCTCCAGGGGTGTGCGGGCGGTGCGTCCAGCCTAGGTCGCCGGCGTCGCCGCCAGCCGCGCGAAGTCCTCGACGCCCAGCTGCTCGCCCCGCAGGCCCGGGTCGACGCCGGCGGCGCGCAGCCGCGCCTCGGCCGCCGCGGGCGAGCCGGCCCAGCCGGCCAGCGCGGCGCGCAGGGTCTTGCGCCGCTGGGCGAAGGCGGCGTCGACGACCGCGAACGTCGCCGCCCGGTCACCCGCGGGCGGCTCGCGGCGGGTGAAGGCGACGAGGCCCGAGTCGACGTGCGGCGCCGGCCAGAACACCGTGCGCCCGACCGCCCCCGCCCGGCGGACGTCGGCGTACCAGGCGGCCTTCACCGACGGCACGCCGTACGTGCGCGAGCCGGGGGGCGCGGCGAGCCGGTCGGCGACCTCGGCCTGCACCATGACGAGCCCCGTGCGCAGCGACGGGAGGTGCTCGAGCAGCCGCAGCAGCACGGGCACGGCCACGTTGTACGGCAGGTTGGCCACGAAGGCGGTGGGCGGCGGGCCCGGGACGCCGGTGAGGTGCAGCGCGTCCTGCAGCACGACCTCGAGGCGGTCGGCGCGCGCGGGCAGCCGCTCGGCCACCGTCGCGGGCAGCTGGCCGGCGAGCACCGGGTCGACCTCGACGGCGACGACGCGCGCGGCGACGTCGAGCAGCCCGAGCGTCAGCGAGCCGAGGCCGGGGCCGACCTCCACCACGACGTCGTCGACCCCGACGCCGGCGGTGCGCACGAGGCGCCGCACGGTGTTGGGGTCGATGACGAAGTTCTGCCCGAGCTGCTTGGTCGGCCGGGTGCCGAGCGCGTCGGCGAGCCGGCGCACGTCGGGGGCGGTCAGCAGCGGGTCGGGCACGGCCCGAGTCTCCCAGGCGGGCCGCCCCGGCTCAGAGGTGCTTGCCGCAGGTGGGCCAGGGCGAGGCCCCGCGCTGCGCGTAGAGCGCCTGCGCGCGGGCGGTCTGCTCGTCGGCCGGGGCGTCGCTGGCGACGCCGGAGCCGCCGACGCCCTGCCAGGTGCGGCGGTCGAACTGGTAGAGCCCGTGGTACAGCCCGTTCGAGGACACGGCCCGCGGGTTGCCGCCCGACTCGCAGCGCGCGAGCGCGGCCCAGTCGAGCCCGTCGGCGGCGGGGGCGGCGGTGCGGCTGCCGCCGCGCGAGGCGCGGGCGGGCTGCGGCGCGGGGGCCGGCTCAGCCGTGCCGTACGCGACGACGCGGGTGCGGGCGCCGCTCACGGGCGCGCTGGCCTCGAGGGTGCGGGTGGCGACGCCGTTGACGGTGCGCACGAGGAAGGTGCGGCGCAGCGCGCCCTCGCGGCCCTCCTGCACGACCCGCTCCTGACCCCGTGCCAGGTCGGCGTCGGCGCGGCGCTCGGTGCCGAAGGGCACGGCCTCGTCGACGGCGACGCGCTCCTCGGTCACCCGGGTCACGCTGAGCACGAGCCCGTCGGTGAGCGGGGCGTCGACGGCGAGCGAGGGCGCGTCGGTCGGGCCGAGCGCGATGCGGGCGTCGGCGAGGGCCTGCGCGACCGTCTCGCCGGTCGTGGTGACGGCCCACGTGCGGCCGTCGGCCATGACGCGGACGTCGTGCGCGTCGTCGTAGCGGACGGCGTCGCCGTCGGCCAGGCGGGTGTCGAGCGCGGGCTCGACCACGTCGCCCTCCTCCACCTCGACGCCGGCGGCGTCGAGCGCCTCGGCGACGGTCGTGCCGTCCACCTGGACGGCGCGGTCCCGGCCGTCGGCGCTGACGCGCACGGTGATCGGGTCGTCGGCGGCGAAGGCCGCGGTGGTGCCGACCAGGCCGACGGCGACGGCGCACGTGGCGACGGCGACGGCCGGGCGGCGGGAGGCGGACGTTCGGGCAGGCAGGTGCAGCGGGGTCACGGGTCTCCGGACGTGGTGCGTCCCGGTCGCGGGGGCCGGCAGCGCGTCGGGTCGCCCGGGGCTCCGCCGCGTCGGGCGGGCCGTGTCGAGGGCGTGCGCACTGCCCCTGGAGCGTCCCCGGCTCCGGTTGGTCAGTGCGGCGACCGTAGGCGTCGCTCCGCGGGCCCGTCGACCGCGCGGTGGGGGACGGCGCGTGCTGCACGTCACGAAACGGGCCCGCGGTGGGGGACGAGCCCCAGGTCAGGGGCTCGACACGTGCCCGAGTGGTGAGACCGGCCACACCGGCTCGATCCGGGTCAGGGCAGGGCGAAGGCGGCGCGCCCGTTGGCGGCCAGCGCGCCGCAGACCGCGTCGAGGTCCTCGCCCCGGGCGGCGGCCAGGCTGCGCACCGTCAGCGGCACGAGGTACGGCGCGTTGGGCCGGCCGCGGTGCGGCGCCGGCGTGAGGAACGGGGCGTCGGTCTCGACGAGCAGCAGCCCCTGCGGCAGCACGGCGGCGGCCTCGCGCAGCGCGTCGTTCGGCTTGAAGGTCACGGGCCCGGCGAAGCTCGCCCACCAGCCGTGCTCGGCGCACGTGCGGGCGAGCTCCGCGCCGCCGGAGAAGCAGTGGAAGACGACGCGCTCGGGCGCGCCCTCGTCGAGCAGCACCCGCACGACGTCGTCGTGCGCGTCGCGGTCGTGGATGACCAGCGTGCGGCCGGTGCGCTTGGCGATGGCGATGTGGGCCCGGAAGGACGCCTCCTGCCGCCGGTGGCCGTCCTCGCCCTCGGTGCGGTAGTGGTCGAGCCCCGTCTCCCCCACGGCGACGACCTGCGGCAGGGCGGCGAGCGCCTCGACCTCGCGCAGCGCCTCGTCGGTGGCGGCGCCCGCACCGGCCTCGTTCGGGTGCAGCGCGACGGCGGCGTGCACCTGCGCGTGCTGCGCCGCGACCTCGGCCGACCAGCGGCTCGACGGCAGGTCGACGCCGACCTGCACCACCTCGTCGATGCCGACCGCGCGCGCCTGCTCCAGCGCCGTCGCGACGTCGGCGCCCATGATGTCGAGGTGGCAGTGGCTGTCCATGACGGGCAGCGGCAGCGCGTCCGGCAGGGGCGGCGGGGCGCCCTCGCGCGCGGCGCCGCGGCTCACGCCCCGCCCTCCAGCCGGGCCAGCTCCTCCTCGACGACGGACGGCTCGAGCTTGCGGAACAGCGGCGTCGGCGGGGCCAGCGGCTGCCCGACGCGGACCGGACGCGACTCCCACACCGCCGCCGTGTCGTAGTCGCCCTGGAGCACCGGGTAGGCCGGCCCGCCGTCGAGGTCCTCGACCTCGACGAGCTCCGGCTGCCCCGCCCACGGCCGCGTGCCGCCGAGCATGGCGTCGACCTGGTCGCACGACGCCGGCAGGAACGGCGTGAGCAGCGCCTTGGCGTCGTCGACCAGCTGCAGCGCGACGTGCAGCACCGTGTCCCGCCGCGCCGGGTCGTCCTTGAGCTTCCACGGCGCCTGGTCGCTCAGGTACCTGTTGGCGTCGGCGACCACGCGCATCGCCTCGGTCAGGGCGGCCTTCTGCTGCGAGCGGTCGAGCAGCGCGCCGACGGGGGCGAACGCCGCCTTCGACGCCTCGAGGGCCGCGACGTCGTCACCGAGCAGCTCGCCCGGCTCGGGGATCGCGCCGAGGTTCTTGCTCACCAGCGAGACCGTGCGGTTGACGAGGTTGCCCCAGCCGGCGACGAGCTCGGTGTTGTTGCGCGTGACGAACTGGTCCCAGGTGAAGTCGGTGTCGCTGCTCTCCGGGCCCGCGGCCGCCAGGTAGTAGCGGAGCGCGTCGGCGCCGTACCGCTCGAGCACGTCGCGCACGTAGATGACGACGCTGCGGGAGGAGCTGAACTTGCGCCCCTCCATGGTGAGGAACTCGCTGCTGACCACCTCGCTCGGCAGCTGCAGCGCGCCGAGCGGTCCCGGCGCGCCGGCGGGCTGCCCGCTCGCGCCGAGCAGGATCGACGGCCAGATGACGGAGTGGAAGACGACGTTGTCCTTGCCCATGAAGTAGCGGGCGTCGGCGGTGCCGTCCCAGAAGGGCCGCCAGGCGTCGGGGTCGCCGGTGCGGCGCGCCCACTCCACGCTCGCCGACAGGTAGCCGATGACGGCGTCGAACCAGACGTAGATGCGCTTGTCGGTGCGGTCGCGCCACTGCGGCAGCGGGATCGGCACGCCCCAGTCGAGGTCGCGGGTGATGGCGCGCGGCTTGAGGTCGGCGACGAGGTTCTCGCTGAACTTCAGCACGTTGGGGCGCCACCCCTGCCGCGACTGCAGCCAGCCGCCGAGGGCCTCGGCGAACGCCGGGAGCTCGAGGAAGAACTGCGGGCTCTCGACGAACTGCGGCACCTGGCCGTCGATGCGGCTGCGCGGGTCGATGAGGTCCTGCGGGTCGAGCTGGTTGCCGCAGTTGTCGCACTGGTCGCCGCGCGCGCTCGGGTAGGCGCAGATCGGGCAGGTGCCCTCGACGTAGCGGTCGGGCAGGCCGCGGCCGGTCGACGGGTCGATCGCCGACAGCTGCGCCCGCTCGACGACGTACCCGTTGTCGAACAGCGTCGTGAACAGCTGCTGCACGACGGCGTAGTGGTTGCGCGTCGTGGTGCGCGTGAACAGGTCGTACGACAGGCCGAGGCCCTGGAGGTCCTCGGCGATCACGCGGTTGTAGCGGTCGGCGAGCTGGCGCGCCGTGACGCCCTCGCGGTCGGCCTGCACCTGGATGGGCGTGCCGTGCTCGTCGGTGCCGCTGACCATGAGCACCCTGTTGCCGGCCATGCGCTGGTAGCGGCTGAAGACGTCGCTCGGGACGCCGAAGCCGGCGACGTGGCCGATGTGGCGCGGGCCGTTGGCGTAGGGCCAGGCGACCGCGGTGAGCACGTGGCGGGGCATGCGCCGAGCCTAGTGAGCGCCGTCCGCGCGTTCCCGTCGCGCCGCCGCGGGCAGGGGCCGGGCGTGCTGCTGCTGTTCGGGACCCGCGCCAAGACCGTCGTCGTCGCCCTGGTGACCCTCGTGTGCGGCCGGCACGGCGGGCCCGCGGCGCACGAGCTCGCCAAGCGCCAGACCCGCTTCACGCTGTTCTTCGTGCCGCTGTTCCCCGTCGGCCGGGCGCGCTGGTCGACGCAGTGCACGCAGTGCGGCTGGACGACCGGCGTGAGCGGCGACGAGGCGGCGCAGCTGCAGTCGGCGCGCGCCGCCTAGGACCGCGCGCCGACCACGGCGTCGTAGACCTCGCGCTTGGGCACGCCGAGCTCCTGCGCGACGGCGGCGATCGCCTCCTTGCGGCTCAGGCCGGCCGCCTCGCGCACGCCGACGAGGCGCGCCAGCTCGGCCGGCGTGGCGTCGACCTCGGGCTCGGGCGCGCCCGCCAGGACCAGCGTCACCTCGCCGCGCACCTCCCCCTGCGCCCAGGCGGCCAGCTCGCCGAGCGTGCCGCGGAGCACCTGCTCGTGCGTCTTGGTGAGCTCGCGGCACACGACGGCGCGCCGCTCCGCGCCGAGCACCGCGACCATGTCGGCGAGGCTGTCGGCGAGCCGGTGCGGCGCCTCGAAGAGCACGGCCGTCCGGCGCTCCGCGACGAGCTGGCCGAGCCGCGCCCGGCGCTCGCCGCCCTTGCGCGGCAGGAAGCCCTCGAAGCAGAACCGGTCGCTGGGCAGGCCGCTCAGCGCGAGCGCCGTCGTCACCGCCGACGGGCCCGGCAGGCAGGTGACCGGCAGGTCGGCCGCGGCCGCGGCGACCACGAGGCGGTAGCCGGGGTCCGACACCGTCGGCATGCCGGCGTCGGTGACGAGCACGACCGTCTGCCCGGCGCGCACCGCGTCGAGCAGCTCGGGCACCCGCCGCTCCTCGTTGCCCTCGAAGCAGCTGACGACCCGGCCGGCCGGCGTGACGCCCAGGTCGCTGCAGAGCCGGCGCAGGCGGCGGGTGTCCTCGGCGGCGAGCACGTCGGCGTCGCGCAGCGCGGCGGCCAGGCCCGCGCTGGCGTCGGAGGGCCGCCCGAGCGGGGCGCCGGCGAGGACGAGGGGCACGCCCGCAGTCTGCCCGCCCGTACGGTGGTCGCGTGACGGCGCTGCTCCCGCCCCCCGCCGTGGCGGCCGCGCCCGACGCGCCCTGGCGGGCCCGGTTGGCGGCCCGCGTCGACGGCCGCGGCGGCTGGGGCTGGACCGCGCTGGTCGTGCTGCTCGCCGGCCTGCTGCGCTTCGTGCGCCTCGACCTGCCCTTCAACGGGTCGGCCGGGGGCAAGGTCTTCGACGAGGTCTACTACGCCTGCGACGCGGTCGGGCTGCTGTCGGCGGGCGTCGAGCTGGCGACCGTCGAGGGCGGCACCTGCGCGCCGTCGACGGGCGACGGGGCCTTCGTCGTGCACCCGCCGCTCGGCAAGTGGGCCATCGCGCTCGGGATCAGGGCCTTCGGCGAGGGGCCGTTCGCCTGGCGCTCCGCGGCCGCCCTGGCCGGCACCCTGACCGTGCTGCTCGTCGTGCGGGCCGGCCGGCGGATGACCGGCTCCACGCTGCTGGGCTGCCTCGCGGGCCTGCTGCTCGCGGTCGACGGCCTGCACCTCGTGCAGAGCCGCGTCGCCATGCTCGACGTCTTCCTCGTGCTCTGGACGACCGCCGCGTTCGCCGCGCTGCTCGTCGACCGCGACCGGGTGCGCGCGGCCCTCGCCGCGGCGACCGACCTGTCGGGGCACGGCCCGCGCCTCGGCGCCCGGCCGTGGCGGCTCGTCGCCGGGCTCTGCCTCGGCGCCGCGCTCGCGACCAAGTGGAGCGCCGTCTACTACGCCGTCGTGCTCGTGCTGCTCGCCGTCGCCTGGGAGGTCGGCGCGCGGCGCACCGCCGGCGTGCGCGCGCCGTTCCGCGCCACCGTCGCGCGCAGCCTGCTGCCGCTCACCGGCGCGCTCGCCCTGCTCCCCGTCGCGGTCTACGTCGCCTCGTACGCCGGGTGGTTCCGCTCCGACCGCGGCTTCTACCGCGACTGGGCGGCGACGACCGGCGGCTTCGGCGCCGAGGACGGCCTGGCCGCGTCGGTGCTGTCGCGCCTGCCCGACGCACTGCAGTCGCTGGTGCACTACCACCGCGAGATCCTGCAGTTCCACGACGGCCTCGACTCGCCGCACCCGTACCAGTCGCACCCGCAGGGGTGGCTGCTGCTCGCCCGCCCGGTGTCGTACTACTACCCGCCCGGGCTGGACCGCGGCGACTACGGCTGCGACGCCGCGTCGTGCGCGCGCGAGGTGCTGGCGATCGGCAACCCGGTGCTGTGGTGGGGCACGCTCCCGGTGCTCGTCGCGCTCGTGTGGCTGTGGCTGGCGCGCCGCGACTGGCGGGCGGCGGCGCTGCTCCCGCTCGTGCTCGCCGGCGTCGTGCCGTGGATCCGCGACGACCTCGCCGACCGCACGATGTTCCTCTTCTACGCGCTGCCCGCGGTGCCGTTCATGGCCCTGTCGGCGGCGCTCGTCGGCGGCTGGCTGGTCGGCGGCCCGCACGCGCCCGCGCGCCGGCGGCGCTGGGGCGCGGCCGCGGTCGGCGTCTACGTCGCCGCCGCCGTGCTGGCGCTCGCGTGGTTCTACCCGGTGCTCGCCGCGCAGACGATCAGCATCGAGGCCTGGCGCGACCGGATGTGGTTCCCCAGCTGGATCTGACGGACGAGCACAGGCGACGCCCCCGCGGTCCGGGTTGCGGAGGGGGGCGTC
>CANKBT010000130.1 GCA_947479995.1 Frankiaceae bacterium
CGCTGCTGGCACTGCCGGGCGTCGTCGCCCCGCTCGGCGCCGCGCCCGCGCCGTCCGCGATCGCGGCGGGTGCCGCGGTGCTCGCCGGGGTCGCCGCCGTCGCCGCCCGCCGCGACGCCGTCGGCGCCCTGCTCGGCCTCGGCCTGCTGCTCGCCGCGGGCGCGTCGGCCCTCGGCCGGCAGGCCCTCGACGACGACGGCCCGGCCCTGCTCGTGCTCGCGCTCCGCGGCGCCTCGGCCCTGGTGCTGCTCGGCGCGCTCGGGGTGCTCGCCCGGCGCAGCCTGCTCAGCCAGGTGGTCGCGGCGATCCTCGCCGGCGTGCTCGTCATGGCGGTCGCAGCCGTCGGGGTGGTCGGCACGGTGGTCGTCGACTCCTTCGACGAGCAGAGCCGGCAGCAGGTCGAGCAGAGCGCCGAGGAGCGCGCGCTCGAGCTGGGCGTCTTCGCCTCGTCGCAGCGGCTCGCGGCGCGCATCGTGCAGACCGGCTGCACCGCCGACCGCACCGCCGGCGCCTGCACCCAGGCGCTCGCCCTGCTGCCGCCGCAGACCGACTTCGTCGTGCGCGTGCCCGCCGGGGGCGCGGCCGCCCCCGTCGCCGCCCGCGGCCCCGCGCCCTCGCCGGTGGAGCTGCTCGGGCTGTCGTCGTCGCCGCTCGTGCGCGGCGTGCTCGACGCCGTGCCCGCGCCGGTCGTCGAGCCCGCGCTCGGCCTCAGCCGGCTCACCGGCGAGCCGCCGGGGCTCGCGGCGCTCGCGGTGCTGCCCGACGCGGGGCGCACGCCGGCCGGCACGCCCGCGAGCGTCGTCGTCTACGGCGTGCGCCTCGACGACGCCTACGTCGGCGGTGACGCCTCCTTCGAGGCGCGCACGTCGTACTCCCTGCTCGTCGACGGCCGCGTCGTCGCCTCCAACGGCAGCGAGGCCGACCGCCGCGACACCGCCGAGGCCGCCGAGGCCGTCGGCGTCGCGGGCGGTGTCGGCGACGGGGTCACGGTCGGCGCGCTCGGCACCGAGCCGACCGTCCACTTCGCGCCGGTCGGCGACGACGCCGCGCCGGTGGCCGTCGTGGCCGTCACCCGCGACGCCGACCTCGCCCTGGCCGCGCAGCGCGACGCCCTGCGCACGCTGGTGCTCACCGCCATCGCCACCACCCTCGTCGTCGGCGGCCTCGCGCTGCTGCTCGGCCGCCGCACCGTGCAGCCCGTGCGCCGCCTCACGGCCGCCGCGGGCCGGGTCGCCGCGGGCGACCTGAGCGTCCGCACCGCCGTGCCCGGCCGCGACGAGGTCGGCGTGCTGTCGCGCGCCTTCGACTCGATGACCGCCTCGCTGGAGGGCGCGACGGAGGACCTGCAGCGCTCGGCCGCGCGCCTGCAGACCGTGCTCACCTCCATGACCGACGGCCTGGTCGCCACCGACGGCGAGGGGCGCGTGACGACCGCCAACCCGGCCGCGCTCGCCATGGTCGGGCTCGACGACGAGGCCAAGGCGCGCGGCCGGCCGCTGGCCGAGGTCGTGCGCGTCGCCGGCGTCGCGCTCGAGGGGCGCCTGCACGACGTCGACGCCGAGGTGCAGGGCGCGGACGACGCGGTGACGCCGGTGCGCCTCGAGCTCGGCCCGCTCGAGGACGGCAGCGGCGAGGTGCTCGTGCTGCGCGACACCGGCCGCGAGCGCGAGGTCGAGCGCATGAAGACCGAGTTCCTGTCGAACGTCAGCCACGAGCTCCGCACGCCGCTCACGCCGATCCGCGGCTACGCCGACATCCTGGCCTCCCGCGCAGGGCTGCGGCCCGAGCAGGTGCAGGCCTTCGCGGGCACGATCCTGGCCGAGAGCCTCAAGATGAACCGCGTCGTCGACCTGCTCGTCGACGTCGCCTCGATCGAGGCCGGCCGCGTGCAGGTGGCGCCCCGGGCGGTGCCGGTGCGCGACCTGCTCGACGCCCGGCTCGACGCCTGGCGGGTGCGCGCCCCCGAGCGCGCCGGCGACCTCAAGCGGCGGGTCGCGCGCGGCCTGCCGCCGGTGCTCGTCGACCCGTCGTGGGTCGGCAAGGCCCTCGACGAGCTGGTCGACAACGCCCTGAAGTACTCCGCGCCCGGCACGCCGGTCACGCTCGGCGCGGCCGACGCCGGCGACGGCCTGGTCGGCGTCTCGGTCACCGACCGCGGCCCGGGCATCGCGCCGGACGACCAGGCGGCGCTGTTCACGCCGTTCGAGCAGGTCGACGGGTCGGCGACCCGCCGCGTCGGCGGGCTCGGGCTCGGGCTGTCGTTCGTGAGCCGGCTGGCCGAGGACGCCGGCTACGGCCTGGTGCTGCGCTCCACGCCCGGCCGGGGCTCGACCTTCACCCTCGAGGTGCCGACGGCGGAGCAGGTGCCGGCCGCGACCCCGGCCTGAGCGTCGCGAGCAGCGCCTCCGACAGGGCCGGCGCGAGGTCCGGCCCGGTGACGCGCTCGTCCTCGCCGTCGCCGACCGCCCGCAGCCGCAGCACGCCGGCGGTGCTGCCGTCGCGGACGACCGCGATGACCATGCGCACGTCGCGCGCCTCGGGGTGCGACGCCGGGTCCTCGAGGGCCTCGGCCTCGGCCTCGACCGACGGCGGCAGCACGACGACCTCGTGGGCGAGCGCGACGCCGACCACCTGCTCGCCGAACTCGATGCCCGCGAGGGCCTCGTCGAGCGGGCCCTCCTCGAGGTCCTCCTGGGCCACCGGCGTCAGCGCGCCCGGCTGGCCGCCGACCAGGCCCATGGTCTCGGCGAGCTGCGGCTCGGCGCGCAGCAGCTCCTCGGTGTCGACGAGGGCGAACAGCTGCGGCGGCTGGTCCCAGCCGGCCTCGGCGACGTGCGCCTCGACCTCGCCGATGACGGACTGCAGGGCGAGCGAGTGGGGTCCGGTCACCCCGCCAGTCTCGCGCAGGAGGGATCCGCGCGGTTGTGGAAGGCTGAGGCGTACGCGCGGGCCACACCGGCCCGCACGAGTGAGAGTGAGCCGCGTGGCCGTCCGCACCCCCCGAGCGGGGATGCCCGCTCGCCCCCGCCTCCTGGCGCCCGTCCTCGTCGTCGTCGCGGCCCTGCTCGTGCTGGGCGCGCTCGCCGTGGCGGTCTACACCGACTACCTCTGGTTCGACGAGACCGGCTACACCGAGGTCTTCAGCACCGTCCTGCTCACGCGGATCGGCCTGTTCGTCGGCTTCGGCCTGCTCATGGCGCTGGTCGTCGGCGTCAACGTCGTCGTCGCCCACCGCGTGCGGCCGCCGTTCCGCCCGATGTCGCTCGAGCAGCAGAACCTCGAGCGCTACCGCCTGGCGGTCGAGCCGTACAAGTGGCTGCTGCTCGCGCTGCTCGCCGCCGTCCTCGGCCTGTTCGCCGGCCTGTCGGCGGCGTCGCGCTGGGAGACCTGGCTGCTGTGGCGCAACCGCACCGACTTCGGCGTGACGGACCCGCTGTTCGACCGCGACGTCAGCTACTACGCGATGACCTACCCGATGCAGCGCTTCGTGCTCGGGTTCCTGTTCGCGGCCGTGGTGCTCAGCCTCGTCGCCGCCGCGGCGACGCACTACCTCTACGGCGGGCTGCGCCTGCAGACGCAGGGCGACAAGGTCAGCCCGGCCGCGCGCGCCCACCTGTCGGTGCTGCTCGGCGTGCTCGTGCTGCTCAAGGCGGTCGCCTACTACCTCGACCGCTTCGGCCTGGTCTTCTCCGAGCGCGGCTTCGTGCAGGGCGCGTCGTACACCGACGTCAACGCCGTGCTGCCGGCCAAGAACATCCTCATCCCGGTCGCGGTGATCTGCGCCGTGCTGTTCTTCGCGAACGTGCGCGTGCGCAACGTGCTGCTGCCCGGCGGCGCGCTCGCGCTGCTCGTGCTCGCGGCCGTCGTGCTCGGCGGCCTGCTGCCGGCGTACACCCAGCAGTTCCGCGTGAAGCCGAACGAGGTGGAGCGCGAGTCGGAGTTCATCCAGCGCAACATCGACGCGACCCGCGCGGCGTACGGCATCTCGGACGTGACGCTCGAGCCGTACGGCACCGCGCCGCCGCCGGTCGCGACGGCGGTGCAGACCGACGCGCCGCCGAACGCGCGCCTGCTCGACCCCAACCGGCTCAGCGAGACCTTCCAGCAGCTCCAGCGCCTGCGGCAGTACTTCGGCGTCACCGGGTCGCTCGACATCGACCGCTACCCGGACGAGAACGGCACGCCGCAGGACTTCATCGTCGCCGCGCGCGAGGTCGACCAGACCGGGCTCGCGCCGAACCAGCGCAACTGGATCAACGAGCGCCTCACCTACACGCACGGCAACGGGCTCATCGCCGCCCGCGCCGACCAGGTCGACGAGGAGGGCCAGCCGGTCTTCGAGTCGCCGGGCATCGGCGGGCAGAACAGCGGCCCGATCCGCATCGAGCAGCCGCGCATCTACTTCGGCGAGAGCTCGCCGAGCTACAGCGTCGTCAACACCGACACCCCGGAGATCGACGGCCCGTCGACCGCCGCCGAGGCCGACGTCGACGACACGCGCGCGACCTTCAACTACGACGGCGACGGCGGCGTGGAGCTGTCCAACCCGGTCCGCAAGGTGGCGTACGCACTGCGCTTCCGGGAGCCGAACCTGCTGCTGTCGGGGTCGATCAACAGCGACTCGCGCGTCATGTACATCCGCGAGCCGCGCGACCGCGTCAAGAAGGTCGCGCCGTTCCTCGAGCTCGACAGCGACCCGTACCCCGTCGCGGTCGACGGCCGGATCCTGTGGGTCGTCGACGGCTACACGACGAGCAACGGCTACCCGTACAGCCAGAGCACGCCGTTCGGCGAGGTGACGCAGGACAGCCAGACCGGGGCCGTCCAGCCGCAGGAGGACGTCAACTACATCCGCAACTCGGTGAAGGCGACGGTCGACGCCTACTCCGGCGACGTCGTGCTCTACCAGTTCGGGCCCACCGACCCGGTGCTCGAGACGTGGAGCAAGGCCTTCGACGGGCTCATCCGCCCGCAGAGCGAGATCAGCCCCGAGCTGGCGTCGCACCTGCGCTACCCGGAGGACCTGTTCAAGGTGCAGCGCGAGCTGCTCAGCGAGTACCACGTCACCGACCCCGGCACCTTCTACAGCCGCGAGGACGCCTGGGGCATCCCGGACGACCCGGCGGACGCGCTCAACGACCAGGTCGCCCAGGCCGACGCCGCGCCTGCGGCGCCCGCCGCCCCCGGCGACCCGGCGGCCGTCTCCACCGGCACCGACGGCCCGGCGCAGCCGCCGTTCTACTCGCTGCTGCAGTTCCCCGGCGAGGACGCGCAGTTCCGGCTGTCGACGTCGTTCACCTTCCGCGGCCGGCCCAACCTGGCGGCCTTCGCGTCGGTGTCGTCCGACCCCGACAACTACGGCGAGATCCGCGTGCTGCAGCTGCCGCAGGGCTCGCCGCCCGAGGGGCCCGGGCAGATCGCCAACCGGTTCCTGTCCGACCGGGGCATCGCCGAGGAGCTGTTCGCCTTCCGGCGCAACAACGCCGAGGTCAACTTCGGCAACCTGCTGACCCTGCCGCTCGGGCAGCAGCCGCAGGGCGGCCTGCTCTACGTGCAGCCGGTCTTCGTGCAGGCCCAGGGCACCGCCGGCTTCCCGACCCTGCAGCAGGTGCTCGTGGCGTACGGCAACCAGGTGGCCGCCGGCCGCACGTTCGAGGACGCCCTGACCGAGCTGCTCGGCAGCCCCGTCACGCCGACGACGCCGAGCCAGCCGCCGACGACGCCCGGGCAGACGCCGACGCCGGGCCAGACCCCGACGCCCGCGCCGACGGCGCAGCCCCCGGCCGACGTCGAGGCCGCCATCGCCGCGGCCAACGCCGCCTTCGCCGACGGCCAGGCGGCGCTGCAGCGCGGCGACTTCGCGGCCTACGGCGCGGCGCAGACCCGGCTGCAGCAGGCGCTGCAGCAGCTCACGCAGCTGCAGGGCGGCGGCGCCACGCCGACGCCCGGCCCGAGCTAGGCGCTCCCGGCCCGCCCTGCGGGGCGGGCCGGGGCCCGGTCCGGCTCGCTCGTGCGGCGGATGTCGGTCCAGCCGGTGAAGCCGCGCTGCTCGAGCAGGCGCAGCAGCCGCGGCGCGCACGGGAACGCCTCGACGAAGGCCGCGTCGAGCAGCGCCACGACCTCGGGGCTCACGAGCGGCTCCGGCTCCGCGTCCTGCGCGCCGGGGGAGCGGATGGCCATGTCGGCCTCGAGGAAGGCGACGACGCGGTCGGCCAGGGCGGGCAGGCGGGGGTCGTCCGGCGCGCAGTCGGCGAGCTCGCCGACGTCGAGGTAGAGCCGGCGCAGCGTCGGGTGCTCGACCTGCGTGCGCTTGGCCGCCATGAGCGCCGGCACCTGCTCGGGCACCTGCGCCGCGAGCAGGACCCAGCTGTCGCGCTCGACCGCGACGAGCTGCTCCGGGAAGCCGAGCTCGCGCATGCGCTCCAGGTAGGCGACGGCCTCCGGCGGCAGCACGAGGCTGTCCCCGGCGGTGAGGCGGGCGATCCGCTCGCGCGCCCGCTGCAGGTCGCGGATCTCGGCGCGCAGGCGGCGGTCGACCTCCGCGACCGCCGCCGCCAGGCCCTCGTCGTCGGCGGCCAGTAGCGCGCGCACCCGCGACAGCGGCACGCCGGCCTCGGCGAGCGTCCGGATCCGGATGAGCTCGACGACCGCGCCGGCGTCGTACCGCCGGTAGCCCGAGCGGTCGCGCGCGGGCTCGGGCAGCAGGCCGGTCGCGTGGTAGTGCCGGACGGCCCGCACGGTGACGCCGGCGTGCGCGGCCAGCTGGCTGATCGTCAGCACGGCGCCATCCTGCTCCTCACCCGACGCGGCGGCGGTAGGTGCGCACGGCCAGCGCGTACGCGACGACCAGCAGCGCCGTCAGCCAGACGACGGCGGTCAGGGCGTCAGCGCCGGCGGGCTGCCCGGCCAGCAGCGCCCGCACGGCGTCCACCAGCGGCGTCACCGGCTGGTGCTCGGCGAACCAGCGCACGGGGCCGGACATCGTGCTGGTCGGGACGAACGCCGAGCTGAGGAACGGCAGGAAGACCAGCGGGTAGGAGAAGCCGCTCACGCCGTCCGGCGAGCCGGCGGTGAGGCCGGGCAGGACGGCGAGCCACGTCAGGGCGAGCGTGAGCAGCAGCAGCAGGCCGGCCACCGCGAGCCAGGCGAGCACGCCGGCCCCCGAGCGGAAGCCGATCGCGAGGGCCACGAGCACGACGAGCACGAGCGAGGCGGCGTTGGCCACGAGCGAGGTCAGCACGTGGCCCCAGAGCACCGCCGCGCGGGAGACGGGCAGCGAGGCGAACCGCTCGACGACGCCCGTCGCGACGTCGACGTGCAGCCGGAAGGCCGTGTAAGCGATGCCCGAGGCGACCGTGACGACCAGGACGCCGGGCAGCAGGTAGTCGACGTAGTCGGCCTGCCCGGCGTCGATGGCGCCGCCGAGCACGTGGACGAACAGCAGCAGCATCGCCACCGGCGTGACCGCGGTCGTGACGATCGTGTCGGGGCTGCGGAGCACGTGGCGCAGCGAGCGGCGCGTCAGCACCCGCGCGTCGCGCACCGCCGAGGCGGTCACGCCCGCGCCCCGACGACGGCCAGGAAGACGTCCTCCAGGCTGGGGCGCCGCTCGACCAGCTCGACCTCTGCCGGCGGCAGGAGCCGCCGGAGCTCCTCGACGGTGCCGTCGGCGACCACCCGGCCCTCGTGCAGGATCGCGACGCGGTCGGCGAGCTGCTCGGCCTCCTCCAGCTGCTGCGTGGTCAGCAGCACCGTCGTCCCCCCGCCGGCCAGCGCGCGCACGGTGCGCCACACCTCCCGCCGCGACTGCGGGTCGAGGCCCGTCGTCGGCTCGTCGAGCAGCAGCACCGGCGGCTCGCCGACCAGGCTCATGGCGATGTCGAGGCGGCGGCGCATGCCGCCGGACCACGTCGCGGCGCGACGGCGGCCCGCCTCGACGAGGTCGAAGCGGTCGAGCAGGGCGTCGGCGACGCCGCTGGGGTCGGGCAGGCCGCGCAGCTCGGCGACCAGCTGCAGGTTCTCGCGGCCGGTGAGGACGTCGTCGACCGCGGCCGCCTGGCCGGTGAGGCTGATGGCCTCGCGCACGCGCTCCGGGTGCCGCGCCACGTCGTGCCCGAGCAC
>CANKBT010000131.1 GCA_947479995.1 Frankiaceae bacterium
CACAGCCGCGACATCTCGCGGATGACCGACTCGGTGAAGCCCGCCGCCTTGGTGCTCGTCCAGTCCCTGCCCATGCGACGCATCCTGCCCCGTCGCGTGTGCCGCACGGGAAAGGTGCACGACCCGTTCGACGGCGAGCGGCCCGCGTGGCTGTCGACGTCCGGCCGCGTGCGGCCGACCTCGGCGGGACCGGGAGGCACCCGCGCCTCACCAGGTCCGGCGCACGCTCGCCTTCGGCCCGGTGACCAGGCTGGAGGGCGGCACGTCGTCGGCGACCACCGCGCCCGCGGCGACCACGGCGTCGCGACCGATGGTCACGCCGGGCAGCACGGTGGCGCCGGCGCCGATCCACGCGCCCTCCTCGACCACGATCGGCGCGCCGGTGAGGTGCAGTCGCCGGTCGGCCGGGTCGACCGGGTGCCCGCTCGTGATGAAGGTGGCGCGCGGCCCGACCATGACGCGAGCGCCCAGCCGGATCCCGGCGTAGTCGAGGAACGTGCAGCCCTGGTTGACGAAGACGCGCTCGCCGAGCTCCAGGTGCAGCCCGTGGTCGGTGTAGAAGGGCGGGTAGACGGTCACCCCCGGCGCGGGCGGTCTCCCGAGCACCTGCGTCAGCAGCGCGAGCCGACCCTCCTCGTCCTCGAAGGGCAGCGCGTTGAGCCGCGACGTGAGCGCGGTGACCTCGCGCACCCGCGCGGCCATCGCCTCGAACTCGGGGCTGCGGATGCGCATGAGGCGGTCGTCGGGCACGCGGCCGTCCTGCGGGACGGGAGGCCCCGAGCGGGTCAGGCCAGCACCTTCGCGAAGGAGTGCTTCAACGCCGGCCCCTCGACCGCCTTCTCCACGTGCAGCAGCGCCGACCGGCCGTCGAGCTCGAGCACGGCCACCTCGTTGCCGAACGCCGGGCCGCCGGTGATGCGCCAGGTGAGCTCGGGCGGCGCCACGCGCGTCGCCCGCGCCAGGCCCCGGCCGATGCGGCCGGCGACGCGGCTGCTGGCGAAGCGCTGGCCGACGCTGACGGCCTTGGGCAGCGGGTTGCGCAGCGGGCTGCACACCGCCTGGTAGACCCGGGTGCGCACCTCGGGGCGCGCGGTGAACCACGCCTCGGCGAGGTACGCGAAGTGCACGTCGCCGGACAGGAAGGTGACGGTCGCCGGGGCGTTCGGCCGCGAGCCGACGTCGGCGAGCGCGCCGGTCATGCAGGCGAAGCTGGTGCCGAAGGCCGCCCAGTGCTCGAGGTCGGCGCCCTGCCGCAGCTTCTCGCCGAGCCCGGCCATGCGCTCGCCCCACACGCCGCCGGCGAGCGCCTCGTCGAACGCCTCGAGGTGGTGTACGCCCGGCGGCAGCAGGTACGGCAGCGAGGTGGCGAGCAGCAGGTGGTCGTAGTCGCCCTCGAGGTTGTCGGTGAACCACGCCCACTCGGGCTCGTCGAACATCTCGCGCCGCTCGGGGTTGAGCACCCGCCCGCAGCGCGAGTCGAGGACGAGCAGGCGCGAGGTGCCGAGGTCGCGGCGGTAGCTCCAGCGCGTCGGGCCGCCGCCGTCGGACTCGGCGTCGGCCGCCCGCGCGAAGTCGCGCAGCAGCTCCTCGCCGTCGCCGTCGTGGGCCTGCAGCGCGGCGTACAGCTCGTTGCCCGCGAGGTCCTCGGGCGAGAGGTTGCCGAGGTGCTGGTACAGCCAGTACGTCATGAGGCCGGCCTCGATGCGGCCCTGCCACCAGTCGGTCGCCTGCATCTGCTGCCGCCACGCCGCCGAGGTGTTCCAGTCGTCGCGCACGTCGTGGTCGTCGAAGACCATCGCGGACGGCACGGTCGACAGCAGCCAGCGCACCGGCGGCACCGACCACGACTCGCGGTAGAGGTGGGTGTACTCCTCGACGTCGGCGACCTCGTGCCCGGCGCCGACGCTCGTGTCGCGCCGGCTCTCGATGAAGGCGCGCGTCTCGGGCGAGATGTTCTCGTCGGCGTACACCTGGTCGCCGACGAGCAGCAGCTCGTCCGGCCAGGTGTGCGGGCGGGCGAAGCGCATCTGCTCGGCGAGGGCGTGCAGCGCGTCGACGCCGCTGCTCTCGTCGTCGAGCGGCCCGGCCACGCGGCACGAGCCGAAGGCCAGGCGCACGGCGTCGGTCGCCGCGCGGGTGCGGATGCGGCTCTCGGGCCACCCGTCCGCGGGGTCCGGCCAGACCCGCTCGCCGTCCAGGTGCACCTCGTACGGCGTGTCGCCCGACTCGGGCAGCCCGCGCACGACGACGAGCGCGTAGTGGTGGCCGGCGACGGTGAAGGTGCGGGCCCGGTGGTCGAGCACCTCGACCTCGCAGGGGGCGGCGGTCTCCACCCAGACGGTGGCGCACCCCGGCCCGACGTACCGCAGCATCGGGCCGAGCACGAGGGCGGTCACCCCTGCCTCGTGCTCGCGGCCGGGCTTGATCACACTCGCCCGGACGGGCTACCAGTCGCCCCCGAGGTCGCCGCCGCCGCCCCAGTCGCCGCCGCCGACGTCGAAGCCCCCGCCGCCCCAGTCGCCCCCGCCGCCGCCCCAGTCGCCGCCGCCGTCGGCGCCCTCGGCGTAGCCGTCGCCGTAGCCGTCCGCGTAGCCGCCGCCGAAGCCGCCGCCGTAGCCGAAGCCGCCGAACCCGCCGAGCCCGCCGGTGAGCACCGTGCCGAGCAGCAGCCCGTCCCAGAACCGGGTGGGGTACCAGCCGCCCGGCACCCACTGCCCGCCGACGGTGCCGCCACCGAAGTGGTACGGCCGGCCGGGCTCGTACTCGGGGCTGCCCTCGACCTCCTCGTCGCCGACGCGCACCCGCTCGCGGGCCGTGAGCTGCGGGCCGCCGGTGCCCTCGAGCGGCACGTCGGGACCGGGGTCGAGGCCGAGCCGCGTGCGCGCCAGGCGGGTGGCGGCGAGCCCCTCGGCCGCGGTGCGCCGGGCGGCGACCCACTCGCCCGGGGTGTCGGCGACCGACATGAGCGCGCCGGTCGCGGTGTAGCGCTCCGAGGCGTCGGCGAGCGCGCGCCGCGCGACCTCGTCGTCGCCCGCCGCGAGGGTCGACACGTCGTGGCCGAGCCGGTCGTAGAGCGACTGCACGTCGGCGCGGTCGGCCTCGTCGGCGTCGAGGCGGCGGCGGCGGTTCCGGCGCGAGACGAGCACGCCGGCACCGGCGAGGCCCGCCCCGACGAGGCCGAGCAGGACGGTGCCGCTGACCCCGCCGCCCTCGACGGCGTCGTCGCCGGCCCCCGCCGCCCCGGCGGTGAGCACGGCCTCGTCGAGCGCGCGCACCGCGGAGACCACCGAGGCGGTCGGGTCGCTGCCGGTGCTCGCCGCGGCGATCCGGGCCGCCTGGCCGGTGCCGAGGCCGGTGCCGCCGCCCGCACCCGCGGTGACGCTGCCGCCGGCGGCGACCACGAGCACGGCCCGGCTGCCCAGGCCGGGGCCGACCGACGACAGCACCGAGCGCGGGTTGCTGCCGCTCGGCAGCGCGACGACGTAGACCTGCGCGCTGGCGTCCTGCACGGCGCGGCGCACCTCGGCGGCGTCGACGTCGCTGCCGGCGAGCACCTGCACGGGGTCGGCGCGCAGCGCCTCGAGCAGCGCGGCGGGCGTGGTCTGGGAGGGCCGGTCGGGCGCGAGAGCGGGCGCGAGGGCGGGCACCGGTGCGGCGTGCGCCGCCGGGAGGGCGGACGGCACGACGACCAGCGGCAGCGCGAGGACCAGCAGCGGCAGCGCGAGCAGCAGCGCGCGGGGACGGGTCACCGCGCCGGTGTTCCCCGTGGCGCCCGATCCACTAGGCGGCGTCGACGAAGCCCGTCACGGAGGTGGCGACCAGCTGCACGGCGATCGCCGACAGCAGCAGGCCGCTGATGCGCGACAGCAGCACGATGCCGGCCTCGCGCAGGTAGCGCGTGATGCCCACGGCGAAGCGCAGCGACAGGTAGAGCACCAGGTGGATGGCGAGGATGCCGACGCCGATCGCGACGTAGTCGGCGAGCACCTCGGCCTCGCGCACGAACACGATCGTCGTGACGATCGCGCCCGGCCCGGCGAGCAGCGGCGTGCCCAGCGGCACGAGCGCGACGTTGACGTCCTTGACCTCGGTCGGGTCGTCGCCGCGGCCGGTGAGCAGCTGCAGCGCGACGATGAGCAGCAGCAGGCCGCCCGCGCCCTGCAGCGCCGGCGCCTCGATCTTCAGGAAGCCGAGCACCTGCTGGCCGACGAGCGCGAACACCGTGATGACGAACAGCGCGACGAGCACCGCCTGCCCGGCGAGCCGCTTGCGCACGGCGCTGCTGCGCCCGCCGGTGAGCCCGAGGAACAGCGGGATCGAGCCGAGCGGATCCATGATCACGAACAGCGTGACGAAGACCTCGCCGAACACCGTCGCGTCGAAGACCCCGCTCACGCCGTGAGCACCGGCATGCGCCCCTGCGCGACGAGCGCCTCGTACGCCTCCGGCGCGGTCGTGCGCTCGCCGAGCCGCACGGTCTTGTTCGCGCCGTGGAAGTCGCTGCTGCCGGTCACGAGCAGCCCCAGGTCGGCGGCGAGCCCGCGCAGGTGCGCGACGGCCGCGTCGTCGTGGTCGACGTGGTCGACCTCGAGCCCGGCGAGCCCGGCGGCGGCCATCGCGGCGACGACGTCGTCGCCGACCGTCTCGCCGCGGGCCGCGGCGCCCGGGTGCGCGAACACCGGCACCCCGCCGGCGGCGCGCACCATGCGCACGGCGTCGAGCACGTCCAGCTCCTGCTTGCCCGCCCAGTGCCGGCCGCCGGTGCCGATCCACTCCGGCGTGAAGGCGTCGGCGACGGTCGGCACCAGGCCGTGCGCGACGAGCGCCTGCGCGACGTGCGGCCGCCCGACCGCCCCCGCGGCCAGCTCCTGCACCTGCTCCCAGGTGACGCCGGTGCCGGCGGCCGCCAGCGAGGCCACCATGCGCTCCGCCCGGGTGCGGCGGCTCTCGCGCAGCTCCAGGCGCGCCGCCTGGAACGCCGGCTCCTGCGGGTCGAACAGGTACGCCAGCAGGTGCAGGCTGACGCCGCCGGCGCGGCAGCTGACCTCGGCGCCCGGCACGAGGGCGAGGCCCGGCGGCAGCGCGGCGCCCGCCTCGGCGATGCCGGCGGTCGAGTCGTGGTCGGTGAGCGCCACGACGTCGAGCCCGGCCGCGGCGGCCTCGCGGACGAGCACCGCCGGCGGCGTCGTGCCGTCGGACGCGGTCGAGTGCGTGTGCAGGTCGATGCGCAGCGGTCGGTCCTCCTCGTCGGGTGCGCGGCCGCCCAGGCTAGGCGGCTACCGTCCCGGCATGAGCTCCCCCGCCCCGTCCGACGCCGCCCGCGACCTCGACGTCGTCGTCTTCGGCGCCACCGGCTTCGTCGGCGCCCTCACCGCCGCCCACCTCGCCGAGCACGCGCCGGAGGGCGTGCGCGTCGGCCTCGCCGGCCGCTCGCTCGAGCGCCTCGAGCGCACGCGGGCCGGGCTGCCGGCCCGCGCCGCCGACTGGCCGCTGCTCGTCGCCGACAGCGACGACCCGGCCTCGCTCGCCGCCCTCGCGGCCGCGACCCGGGTGGTCGCGACCACCGTCGGGCCGTACCAGAAGTACGGGCTCCCGGTCGTCGCCGCCTGCGCCGCCGCCGGCACGTCGTACGCCGACCTCACCGGCGAGGTGCTGTTCGTGCGCCGGGCCGCCGACGACCACGACGAGGCGGCCCGCGCCAGCGGTGCGCGCATCGTCAACGCCTGCGGCTTCGACTCGATCCCGTCCGACCTCGGCGTGCTCATGGCGCACGAGGCCGCGCAGGCCGACGGCGCCGGCGAGCTCGAGGAGACGGTGCTGCTGCTGCGCTCGGCCAAGGGCGGCGTCAGCGGCGGCACGATCGACTCGCTGCGCACGCAGATGGCCGAGACGACCTCCGACAGCGCCAAGCGCAGGGTCGTGCTCGACGCGTACGGGCTCAGCCCGGACCGCGGCGTCGAGCCCGACAGCGGCGAGCGCGACCAGCTGCTGCCGACCCGCGACCCGCTGCTCGGCCAGTGGGTCGCGCCCTTCGTCATGGCGACCTTCAACACCCGCATCGTGCGGCGCAGCAACGCCCTGCTCGGCTACGCGTACGGCAAGGGCTTCCGCTACCGCGAGGTCATGAGCGTGGGCAGGGGCCCGGCGGCGCCCCTCGTCGCCGCGGGCGTCAGCGCCGGGCTCGGGCTGCTCGCGGGCGGCATGGCGCTGCCGCCCACCCGCGCGCTGCTCGACCGCGTGCTGCCGAAGCCGGGTGACGGCCCGTCGGTGGAGGCGCGCGAGAAGGGCCACTTCCACGTGGAGGTGCACGCCCGCACCACGTCCGGCGCGACGTACGTGGCGACCGTCCGCGCCCAGGGCGACCCGGGCTACGCCGCCACCGCGGTGATGCTCGGCCAGAGCGCGCTGTGCCTCGCGCTCGACCCGCTGCCGGACCGCGCGGGCGTGCTCACGCCCGCCAGCGCGATGGGGTCGGCGCTCGTGCGGCGGCTGCGCGACGCCGGCTTCACGATGTCGGTCGAGCGGCGCTGACCGCGCCGCTCAGCCGGGGGTGACGTCGGCGCCGTCGAGCGCCTCCTGCGCGCACGACGGCGCCAGCTCGCCGTAGTAGGCGGCGAGCGGTGCCAGCCCGAGCGCCGCGCGCCGGTCGTCGACGCCCGCGGTGTCGGCGAGCGGCGTCGCCGGCGACGGCACGCCGCCGCGGCAGCGCACCTGCGTGCCGTGCACCTGCGGCTGCCCGGTGTTCACGGCCACGCGGTCCTCGAGGTAGGCGAGCTCGACCGGGTCGGCCTGCCCGGCCGCCACGGCGGGCCGCATCAGCGCCACCGCGCGCTGCTGCAGCGCGAGGTCGTCGTCGGCGTGCTGGGCGACCACCCACGCCCCCGTGGCCGCCTGCGCGCCGACCAGGTCGACGGTCGGCCAGCCGTGCGCGTCGAGCACGGCGCCGAGCCGCCGCTCCCGGGAGGTGTCCTGCGGGTAGGGCAGCCGCGCGCCGTCGGGCACGCCCACGCCCAGCTCCGCCTGGTCGGCGGCGAGCATGGCGAGCAGCTCGTCGCGCAGCGCGGGATCGGCGACGTCGAGGTCGCGCGGCGCCGCCGGCGAGGCCGTCGCCGACGCCCTCGGCGCGACCGCGGGGCCCTCGCTGCCGGGCGACGGCGCGTACGCGGCGGGCGCACCGCCGCCGCACGCGGTGGCGGCGAGCAGCAGCGCGGGAGCCAGGGCGCGGCGCACGCCTACCAGTGCACGCCCGGCAGCAGGCGGCTCATCACGAGGGCACCGCGCGACAGCGCCTCGGGCGGGCTGGTGCGCGAGCTCCTGTCGCCGCCGGCGGCCGTCGAGTCCGGGAACAGGTGGTAGGCGGTGTGCAGCACCGCGTCGACCACCTTCGGCGCGAGCGCGTTGGCGACGACGGCGGTCGTGCCGAGCTTGGTGCCGACGTGCTTGGGCTGGTCCTCCAGCGCGCGCACGATGAGCCCGGCGGCCTCCTCCGGCGACAGGGTCGGGAAGCGGTCGTACATCTTGGTCGGCGCGATCATCGGCGTGCGCACGAGCGGCATGTGCACGTTGGTGAACGTCACGCCGTCGCCGACCACCTCGGTCGCCGCGACGCGCGAGAAGGCGTCGAGCGCCGCCTTGCTCGCGACGTACGCCGAGAAGCGCGGCACGTTGGTCTGCACGCCGATCGACGACACGTTGACGATGTGGCCGAAGTGCCGCTGCGTCATGTGCGGCAGCAGCGCGAGCACCAGGCGCACCGGCGCGAAGTAGTTCAGCGCCATCGTGCGCTCGTAGTCGTGGAAGCGGTCGTACGACAGCTTGATCGAGCGGCGGATCGAGCGGCCGGCGTTGTTGACCAGCATGTCGATGCCGTGGTGGTCGGCGAGCATCTGCTTGACGCAGGCGTCGACCGACTCGTTGCTCGTGAGGTCGACCGAGTAGACGGCGGCGGTGCCTCCGAGCGCCTCGACCTCGGCCTTGACCTTCTCGAGCTCCTCGGTGCGGCGCGCGAGCAGCAGCGGCACGCCGCCGCGCTTCGCGATCTGCAGCGCCGTCTCGCGGCCGATGCCCGACGAGGCGCCGGTGACGACGACGGTGCG
>CANKBT010000132.1 GCA_947479995.1 Frankiaceae bacterium
CGAGCGCGGGCGTGACCTCCGCGTCGGGCGCGGGGGAGCGCCTCACGGACGCGTCGCGGCGAGGGCGGTCCAGCAGCCGAGGTAGCGCGTGCGCTGGCCGTCGACCCGCAGCCCGGCGGCGCGGGCCGCTGCCTCGACGCCCTCCGGCGTCGGCCGGTCGCCGTCGTCGGGGTGGCGCGAGACCGCACGCAGCACGGGGCTGTCGACGAAGCGCGCGGTCATCTCGGCCGACAGGAAGCGCCCGCCGGGGCGCAGCACGCGGGCGGCCTCGGCGACGACGTCGCGCCAGCCGGGGGTGTGGTGCAGCACGTGGAAGGCGAGCACGAGGTCGTACGTGCCGTCGGCGGCGCCGAGCGCCCGGGCGTCCCCGACGTCGACCTGCACGCGCTCGCCGAGGTCGCGGGTCGCCAGGCGCGTGGCGACCACGCTGGCCGGGTGCAGGTCGACCGCGTCGACGCGGGCGGCGCCGAAGGCGTCGAGGGCCAGGCGCACGCCCGTGCCGCGGCGGCCGCAGCCCAGCTCGAGGGCGCGGGCGCCGGGCGGCAGCGGCCCGGCCAGGGCCCGCAGCACCGGCGTCTCGACGCGGCGCTGGGCGGCGGCCCGCAGGCGGGCGTCGACCCAGAGGCGGTTGGCGTCGAGCAGGGTGCGGTCGCGCGTCACGTGATCGGCCTGCCCACGGCGGAGCAGGCTGCACACCCGCACGGGCGTGAGGCTGGTGACCCGCCCGGCCGAGGGGCATGCTCCGGGTGTGGAGACGGGCTTCCCGGCGGCGGACTCGCGGGACGACTTCGCCCGCGCCCGGCGCGACGCCACCCTGGCCAAGCTCGGCCGGCGGCTGCGGCTGCGCTCCGGCGACGTCGACGTGCTGCTGCCCTTCGACGAGGTCGTCGCGGCCCTCGGCCGGCGCGGCGAGACCCGGCTCGGCCTGCGCATGGTCGACCTCGACGCCATCGTGGGCTCCACCGACCGGGTGTCCGGCTTCGACCGCCGGTTCCGCCCGACGAGCGACCTGGCGCGCAGCCGCTTCCAGCGCCTGGCCGCGGCGGTGCGCCGCGGGGAGTCGCTGCCGCCGGTCGACCTGCTGCAGGTCGGCGACGTCTACTTCGTGCAGGACGGCCACCACCGGGTCGCGGTGCTGCGGGCCCTCGGCATGGACGCCGTCAACGCCCGGGTCACCCGCGTGCACACGGCCGTCGACGTCGACTCCGGCCTGCGCATGTCGGACCTGCCGCTCAAGGGCCACGAGCGGCTGTTCCGCGAGCGGGTGCCCCTGCCGCCGCGGCTGCAGGACCGCGTGCGCTTCGACGACCCCGAGCAGTACGCCCTGCTCGCCGAGGGCGTCGAGGCGTGGGGCATGCGCTGGATGCAGGAGCAGCGCCGCTTCGCCGACCGCGCCGAGGTGGCCCTGGCCTGGTTCACCGAGGAGTACGAGCCGGTGCTGTCGCTGCTGCGCGAGGCCGGTCTGCACCCGTCGCCCGGGCAGCGCGAGGGCGCGGGGGAGTCCGACGCCACGGCCTACCTGCGCCTGGCCCGCGAGCGCTACCTGCTGCTGCGCACGCACACCTGGGACGACGGCGTGCTCGAACGGCTGCGCGCCCGCCGCTGAGAGCGGGCGGGCGCGCAGCCGGACGTGCGGCGGGCGGGCGGCGCTAGTCCTGCACGGCCCCCGGCGCGTGGTCGCGCGACCCGGCGGTCTCGCGCGGCGTGAGCGTCTCGCCGGTGTCGGGGTCGAACAGGTGCACGCGGCGCACGTCGACCCAGACCTCGGCGTCGCCGCCCTCGCTCACGCGGCTCGCGGCGTCGAAGCGGGCCACGATCTGGCTGTCGTCGCCGCTGGTCTGCTCGAGGTCGAGGTCGGCCGCGAGCTCGTCGAGCTTGGCGCCGACCGAGCCGCCGCCGACGGAGTACGGCAGGTAGGCGTAGAGCTCCGAGCCCATCCACTCGATGACCTCGACCCGGCTGCGGAACGTCGAGCCGTGACCGCGGTCGTCGTCGCCGACGATCGAGGCGTCCTCGAAGTGCTCGGGCCGGATGCCGGCGATGACCTGGCGCTCCGCGCCGCCGCCCTGCGGCACGCGCGCGGCCGGCAGCTCGACCGAGCCGAAGGGCAGCTCGAGCGTCGAGCCGCGCAGCACGCCCGGCAGCAGGTTCATCGACGGCGAGCCGATGAAGCCGGCGACGAACAGGTTCGCCGGGTCGTTGTAGAGGTTGCGCGGCGAGTCGACCTGCTGCACGACGCCCTTGCGCAGCACCGCCACGCGGTCGCCGAGGGTCATGGCCTCGGTCTGGTCGTGCGTCACGTAGACGGTCGTCGTGCCGTACTTGCGCTGGATGCGGGCGATCTCGGTGCGCATCTGCACGCGCAGCTTGGCGTCGAGGTTGCTCAGCGGCTCGTCGAACAGGAACGCCTTCGGGTCGCGCACGATCGCGCGGCCCATCGCGACGCGCTGGCGCTGGCCGCCGGAGAGGTTGGCCGGCTTGCGGTCGAGGTTCTCCGTCAGCTCGAGGACCTTCGCGGCCTCCTCGACCCGCTTGGTGATCTCGGCGTCCGGCACCTTGGCGATGCGCAGCGGGAACGCGATGTTCTCGCGCACCGACAGGTGCGGGTAGAGCGCGTAGTTCTGGAAGACCATCGCCAGGTCGCGGTCCTTGGGCGCCCGGTCGTTGACCAGCTCGTCGCCGATGCGCATCTCGCCGTCGGAGATGTCCTCCAGCCCGACGATCATCCGCAGCAGCGTGGACTTCCCGCAGCCCGACGGGCCGACGAGGATGACGAACTCGCCGTCGGCGATGTCGAGGTCGACGGCCTTCACGGCCTCGGTGCCGTCCGGGTAGCGCTTGGTGACGCCCCGCATGGTGATCGCAGCCATCTGAGTCTCAGCCCTTCACTGCACCGGCGGTGAGGCCGGCGACGATGCGGCGCTGGAAGACCAGCACCATGATGATGATCGGCACGGTGACGATGATCGCGGCGGCCGCGATCTGCCCGGTCGGGTTGATGAAGTTGCTGCTGGCCGTGAAGAAGGCGGTCGCGGCCGGGACGGTGCGCGCCTCGTCGGTCGAGGTCAGCGAGATGCTGAACAGGAAGTCGTTCCAGCAGAAGATGAACACGATGATCGCGCTGGTGAACACGCCCGGCAGCGCCAGCGGCAGGATCACCTTGCGGAACGCCTGGAACGGCGTCGCGCCGTCGACCTGCGCGGCCTGCTCGAGGTCGAACGGGATCTCGCGGAAGAACGCCGCGAGGGTCCAGATCGCCAGCGGCAGGGCGAAGGTGAGGAACGGCAGGATGAGCCCGGGCCAGGTGTCGTACAGGCCGGTCGAGCGCCAGATGTTGAACAGCGGGCCGATGATCGACACCGGCGGGAACATCGCGATGGCGAGCGCGCCGGTGAGCAGCAGGCTCTTGCCCGGGAAGTCGAGCCGGGCGATCGCGTACGCCGCGAACGAGGCGATGACGACCGCCAGCACCGTCGTGATGAGCGAGATGCCGATCGAGTTGATGAGCGGCCGGACGAACTCGCCGCTGTCGAACAGCGTGCGGTAGTTGTCGAGGGTCGGCTTGGTCGGGATGAGCTTGCCGTCCGCGATGTCGCCCTCGCCCTTGAGCGACAGCGACGCGATCCAGGCGACCGGGAACAGCGCGTACGCCATGATCGCCAGCGCGCCGATGGTCCAGGCCGGCCCGCGGCCGGCCTCGCGGTGGCGCCGGCGCGTGGGCGCCCAGGTGCTGTGCGCGGCCTGGGCGTCGGCGCCGACCTGCTCGCCGCCGATGGCGGTGGTGGTCATCAGCCCTCTCCCTTCACGGTGCCGAGGTTGGTCTTGAACCCCTTCACGAAGATGAAGGCGATGAGGATGATGAACAGGAACAGCAGGATCGAGATCGCCGAGCCGAGCCCGAGGTTGACCCGGGTGATCAGCGCGTTGTAGCCGAGCCCGGAGATGGTCTGGGTCTCGAAGGCGCCCGCCGTCTGGACGTAGACGGTGTCGAAGATGCGGAACGCGTCGAGGGCGCGGAACAGCAGGGCGACGAGGATCGCGCCCTTCATGTTCGGCAGGGTCACGCGGAACAGCCGCTGCGTCGCGGTCGCGCCGTCGACCTTGGCCGCCTCCTGCAGCGACTCGTCGACCGACGCCAGGCCCGCCAGCAGCAGCAGGCTCATGAACGGCGTGGTCTTCCAGACCTCCGTCAGGATGATCACCGCCCAGCCGCCGAGCCGGCTGCCGAGCGGGTCGCCGTCGCCGATGAAGCCGGTGTCGGGGGCGACCGCGAAGGCGAAGGCGTACGCCGAGATCACCGTGATGATCCCGTACGGCACGAGGATCGCGACGCGGACGCTGCGCCGCAGCGACAGCGCCCGGTGCATGACGAGCGCGAGCGCCAGGCCGAGCACCAGCTCGAGCGCGACCGACACGACGGTGATCACCGTGGTCGACAGCACGGCCTGCCACCACACCGAGCTGGTGAGGATGAGCGCGTAGTTGTCGAACCCGACGAAGGCGTTCTGGTCAGGCGTGCGCAGGTCGTAGCGGAACAGGCTCAGGTAGAGCGCGTAGCCGATCGGGTACGCGGTGACGGCGAGCATGACGATCGCCGCGGGCGCCGCGAGCTTGAGCCCGAGCTTGCGCTCGGCCTTGGCCCGGTCGGTCTGGAAGCGCCCGCCCCCGCTGCCGCCGGAGTGCTTGCCGCCCGCCTTGACCGAGCCGGTCGCGGGGGGCGTCTGCGTCGTGGCCACTAGAGCACCGCCTGGCTGTCGAGGGCGCGTTCGAGCAGGTCCTTGAGCTCGTCGTACGTCTGCTGCGGGTCGTCGATGTCGCTCAGCGGGTGCAGCACGGTGCGCACGGCCAGCGAGACGTCGTTGTAGTTGGGCGTGACCGGCCGCGGGGCGGCCTCCTCGAGCTGCGCCGTCATGATGGGCAGGAACGGCAGGCTCTCGAGGATCGCGGGGTCCTCGCCGAGCTCGCGCAGCACCGACGGCTGGCCGCCGGTCGTGGCGATGGTGCGCTGCTGCTCCGGCGCGGTGAGGCAGTTGACGGCGGCGACCGCGGCCTCGCGGTCCTGCGTGTAGCGCCCGATGCCGAGGTTGTAGCCGCCGAGCGCCGCGCGGGCGGGCAGGCCCGGCTCGACCGCCGGGAACGGCGCCGCGCGGTAGTCCTTCGCCAGCTCGGGGTCGGCCTCGACGACGCTCGGGTAGACGAACGGCCAGTTGATCATCAGCGAGCTCGCGGCGTCCTCCGCCTGGAAGGCCAGGCGGTTGTCGTCCTCGCCGAGGTTGCCCTGGCCGGCCGGCGCGACCGGCGCCTCGCCCAGCCGCTTCATGATCTCGAGCGCCTTGAGCGTCGGGCCCTCCTCGAGGGCCACCTGCGCCTCGCCGTCGTCGTCGACCGTGACGATCGAGGTGCCCGCGCTCTCGACGAGCGCGTTGAACAGCACGACGAGCGACTCCGCCCGCGCGCCGGTCTCCTGGATCGTCGAGCCGAGGTCCTCCGCGGTCGCGAACAGCTCGTCCCACGTCGCGGGGACCGGCCGGTCGCCGAGGCGGCTCTCGCGGTACCAGAGCAGGCGGGTGTTGGAGTTCAGCGGGGCGCCGTACTGCTGCCCGTCGTACTGCGCGCTGGCCCACGGCCCGGCGAGCACCTGCTCCTCGGTGCCGACGTTGGTCAGCTCGCCCGGCTCGAACGGCGAGATCCAGCCGGCCTGGGCGAACTCGCCGGTCCAGACGACGTCCATGCCGATGAGGTCGATCGAGTCGTCCTCGGCGGCCAGGCGGCGCACCAGCTGCTCGCGCTGGCCGTCCGGGTTGGTCGGCAGGCTCTCGGCGCGGATCTCGTACGCCCCGCCCGCCTCGGCGTTGCAGGCCTCGATGACCGGGTCGAGCCAGCCCTCGTTGCCGATGTACCAGTTGACGACGGGCGTGCCGCCCGCGTCGTCGCTCCCGCCGCCGCACGCGGCCAGCGGGGCGACCATGAGGGCTGCCGCCAGCAGCCCGGTCCGGCGTCGCATGGGTCCACTCCTGTCAGCCCGCGTCGTCGAGGGCCCTCGGTCGTGCGGGCCCCCCTGCTGGCGGGCCCTTCCCTGTGCGAGCGGTCACACTCCTCCTCCCTCGTCCGGTTGGCCAGCGGTGCCGGTCGGCGTGTCGCCGAGCGGCTCCGCGGCGGCGCCGAGCGGTCGCGCGCGGCCGGGCGGGCCAGGATGGGCGGGTGACGACGACCCTGTACCGGCGCGGCCGGGTGCGCTCCTCCGCCGACCCCTTCGCGACGGCGCTGCTCGTCGACGGCCCCGTCGTCGCCTGGGTGGGCAGCGAGGGCGCGGCCGACGGCATGTCGGCCGACGAGGTCGTCGACCTCGACGACGCCTGGGTGGCGCCGGCCTTCGTCGACGCCCACGTGCACGCCACCTCCACCGGCCTGGCCCTCACCGGCCTCGACCTCACCGGCGCGCCGTCGCTCGCGGTCGCGCTCGACCGGGTGGCCACCGCGGCGCGCGCGGCCCGCGGCGGCGTCGTGCTCGGCACCGGCTGGGACGACACCGCCTGGCCCGAGCGGCGCCCGCCGACCGCCGCCGAGCTCGACCGCGCGTCGTACGGGGGAGTGGTCTACCTGGCGCGCACCGACGTGCACTCGGCGGTGGCCAGCAGCGCGCTGCTCGCCGCCGTGCCCGCGGCGCGGGCGGCCGAGGGCTTCGCCGGCGACGGGCTGGTGCGCACCGACGCGCACCACCTCGTGCGCCGGGCGGCGTACGACGCCGTGACGCCGGGCCAGCGCGCCGCCGCGCAGCGGGCGGCCCTCGACCGGGCCGCCGCGCTCGGCATCGCCTGCGTGCACGAGTGCGCCGGGCCGGACATCAGCGGCGAGGACGACCTGCGCGCGCTGCTCGCGCTCGAGCACGGCGTCGAGGTCGTCGGCTACTGGGGCGAGCTCGACGGCGTGGAGCGGGCGCGCGACCTCGGTGCCGTCGGCGCCGCGGGCGACCTGTTCGTCGACGGCTCGCTCGGCAGCCGCACCGCCTGCGTGCACGGCGACTACGACGACGGCCCGGGCGCGGCGCACGCCTACCTCGACGCCGCGCAGGTGGCCCGGCACGTCGTCGCGTGCACCCGCGCGGGCCTGCAGGCCGGCTTCCACGCCATCGGCGACGCGGCCCTCGACGTCGTGCTCGACGGCATGGAGGCGGCCGGCCGCGAGGTGGGGGCGGGCGCCCTGCGCGCCGCCCGGCACCGCGTCGAGCACGCCGAGGTGCTCGGCCCGCAGGCGATCGCCCGGCTCGCGGCGACCGGCGCGGTCGCGAGCGTGCAGCCGGCGTTCGACGCCCGTTGGGGCGGCCCGGGCGGCATGTACGCCGAGCGCCTCGGCCCCGAGCGCGCGGCCGGCCTGAACCCGTACGCCGCGATGGCGGCGGCGGGCGTGCCGCTCGCGCTGGGCTCGGACAGCCCCGTGACGCCGCTCGACCCCTGGGGCACCGTGCGGGCCGCCGTGCTGCACCGCACGCCGGGCAGCGGGCTGTCGGCGCGGGCGGCCTTCTCCGCGCACACCCGTGGCGGCTGGCGGGCCGCGCGCCGCGACGACACCGGCGACCTCGTGCCCGGCGCGCCGGCGACCTTCGCCGTCTGGCAGGTCGAGGGCGAGCTGGTCGTCCAGACGCCCGACGACCGGGTCGCCGGCTGGTCGACCGACCCGCGGGCGGGGGTGGCGGGGCTGCCCGACCTGTCCGGTCCCGACCCGGTCTGCCTGCGCACGGTCGTCGCAGGATCACCCGTGCGGACGGCCGGCTGACGAAAGCGCCCCTGACCTGCGCGGATGCGTCGTTGAGGCTGCAACTGCGCAGGTCAGCGGCGGGTTGACAGCCCCCTCCCGGCTGCCGTTAGCCTCGCCCGCGCCGGACAGGGTCCGGCGGCCCCCTAGACAACGGCGGACCGGCGGCACCCCGCGGTCGGCACGCCGGTACGAAGGGCCGCCGGACCACCGGTCGGCGAGGCCGCCGCCCGGGCGCGCACCAGGCAGACTGGGGGCGTGACCACCGCCGGCCCCGCGACGCGCGCTCCCGCGCCGCCGCCGGCC
>CANKBT010000133.1 GCA_947479995.1 Frankiaceae bacterium
CCAGGGGCGCGTCCGAGGGGAGCCCGGTGACGTCGACGCCGAACCAGCGGCCCTCGGCGCCGACGAGCAGGTCGAGGACGGCGGTCAGCGCGTCGGTCGGCGCGACGGCGGGGCGGCCGAGCGCAAGGGTGACGTCGAGCGCGTGGATGACCGCGTGGCTGATGGCCCCCGCGGCGCCGCCGCCGGGCGGCTGCCAGTCGTGCAGCCCGCCCGACCGCAGCTGGGCGAGCAGGTCGGCGACGGGCAGGGCGGCGTCGCGCGCGGCCACGGTGTCGATGAGCTGGGCACGGCGCTTCTCCCGGCGCTCGGACGACGGTGAGGTCGCCGTGCTCATGCGCGCACCAAGGTGCCGAGCGCTGGAAGGCGCGCAGGGGAGACCGGCTCGACCCTTCGCGTGTGCCATCCGGAGCAGCCGCTGTGCGCCGCTGCTCACCTGGTCAAGGCTTGCGCGACCGGGGTCTAACTCGGTCGGGCCCCAAGCGCCCCTGGGTGCAGCTGCTCCATTTCGTGTGCCAGCTCGTGCCCAACAAGCTCGCACCGCCACGGGCAGGCATCAGCGCGAGTGCGGACACCGTCCTTCATGTCCAGCAGTTGCGGCAATAGCCCGAATGCACACTTGCAGGCAACCCGCCTCGGGTGGCCCGGCCGGACCCAAACCGCCGCGACCCGGCCGCTCGCCGCTTCGCGGCGCTCGCGGCCAGGGCCTCCGCGCCCGGCTGGGACCCCGGCCCAGCCTCCGCATTTCATTGCAACTTCAAGTCAAGTGCCTCGCTTGCGGTCCAGCCCTGCGAACTCTTCGCTCTTCGACACCTCTGCAAGCAGAGGCTCCAAGGTGGCGGCAAAGTCGGACCCGTGCAGCGCCGCGTAGCTGACCCCGAACCTGGACAAGACCTCCAAGCGCAGGCGATACAGCTGTCCTTCCCTAGCCACAATGCCGATGTTCATCAGCACGGCCAGCGTAGTCTGGAATACGGGGTTCGTTCCGACGGCGAATCGCTCGAACTTCTCACAGTACGCGCTTGGATCATCTTGAACGCTGGAGTGGAACCCCGTCAAGATCCGTCGAAGCCCGAGAAGGACCTGCTGGGAAAGGCGCGGACTCAGCGCGCTACGGTCGAATCTGATCTGGCGCGCGTATGGCTTCCACTGATGCCAAGGCTGAGGCCACGAGATAATTAAGTCGGAAGGCGGGTGAGCACTCACCCGCAACTTTGCGTCATGCGTGACATCGCTGGCAATCATGAAGCACCCAAACTCCCGACGAGCTTGAGCGTTGACGCCGAAAGTTTCGAACAATTCACCCCCAATCTCTATGCTGCCCGCGGAAATAACCGTGCCGGGACCGGCAGTGAAAGTGCCATTCGCCGCGGACAGAACCACGCCGTGCTCCGTGATCACTAGGGCGCGAGCGAGAGGGCTTTCGAGCTCGAGCACACCGTCAGGGTCGCCGACCTGAAACTCCTGAGCTTCACCCCCTCCCGGAGCCGTCGCAAGGCTGTCTGCTTGCAACGTCAGCGAGGCGCTGTCGCCAATGTGGTTGTAAGTGGCAAAACCGCTACCCCGACTGGCCGCCGCGTTCGACCGAATCAGGTCGCTCACAAGGTCCTCGGAGATCACCGCTGGGCCACCCTCAAAACGTGCGAGGGCGTGCACGAAGGAGGCAAAGAACGGACCAACGGCAGGGAGCGCCCCCAGCAATTGACCGCGCTGTCCCAGGTGCAGCGGCTCCGACGGGCTCGTGACAGCGAAGGCGCGAGCGTAGTCAGAGAAGACGACGTTGGAGATCAAGGACCCCGACAAGAACGGGTGGTCAGGGACGAAATCGCCAATCTGCTCCTCGTAGACAGCGCGCTCTAAAGGCGCGAGCGCAGCTGGCGCCGCAATGTCGAAGTCGACTTGACTGACATGCCGGATCAGGCGCAGAGCCTGCTCCTCTCGCAGATACATGACCGCGCCGCGCTTGTCTCCTTCGCCGATCCCGAGACTTGCGATCATCTGACGTTGGACCTTGCCGCTCTCGCGGTCGAGGATCCATTCCACGATCCCGCGCAGAAGGTCTCCCTGCGCGCTCCCAGCGGTGACCTTCTCATCAGATGCGTTAAGGGTTTGCCCAATCTCCGCGGCCGGATTCTCGACCGCTAGCCGCTCGGCCAAGGCAAGAAGTACGGGCGGGTACCCAAGGAAGCCTTCGCTGACCTGCCAATGGACCCCCGTCGACCAGGTGTCATCCCCCGTCAAGGCGACCCCGATGTCGCGGAAGAGACGGTCTCGTAGTTCACCGAACGGCATCCGGTGTGTGCGGTGCACAGTAAACGTTCTGCCGGCTACCGTCCGCGCATCTAGCGCACTATCAATCAGGTCGCAACTCTGTTCGAGGGACAGCGGCGCTAGCTCCACCCGCTGGGGTTCCAGCCCGATTGTGGCAAGTCCGTAGTAGGTCGTCTCGACTGCGTCTGGTCGCCCGAGCATCACGACCTGGCCGACCCCCTGCCCTGAAGCCAGCAGGTTTCTTATGTCGCCAAGAAACGCCTCGAAGTTGTCCCGGCCGGAAGCCAGCTGCGCCTCGTCAAGTCCGTCGAGCACGATGGTGGCTGCACCCTGCTGGAGAGCTTGGATGAACGAGGGGGCTTGACCCCATCCCAGCACTTGTGTAAGCAGGCCGGTCAGCGAATTTGAGCCAACGCGAAGCTTAGAGAGATCTACCAGAGGCGCGCGCAGCGCACTGGCTATGGCCCTGGCTGCGGCGGATTTGCCCATGGCTCCGGGTGCTGTGAGCAGCACTACCCCCGCCGCAAGCTCGTCTCCCTCTGCGAGGATATCCGGCCAAACGTAGCCAGGCTCGGTCGTGACTATCGCGGAGAAGGCTGGATCGGGAGCCAGTTCCGCCAGTTGTGCTGTAGCCGGCGGCGGAAAGTGGGCGAGGAAGGCAGTCAAGGGCGCTCGCATGGTTCGAACCTAGAGCCTTCCACCCGTCAGCGTGTGTCAGCGCGGCAAGATGTGCGCAGGGCTGCTTATCCATGGACGAGCTTCGCCAGGTCGGTGGCGCCGAGCGGCCAGGGGGTGCGGTGGTCGCCGTCGGCGCGGCGGGCCCGCGTGCGGCAGCCGGGGAAGCGGCAGGTGCGGTCGCGGGCGGCGAGGACCGCGGCCTGCGCGGCGGTCGGGTCGTGCGCGTCGGTCGGCGCGGGCGGCACGGGCAGCGGCCGGTCCAGCGGGCCGGGGCCGGCCCTGGGGGCCAGCGGGGCGGCCAGAGGGGCGGCGGCGCGGTCGGCCGCGACGACCTGGCCGTGCGCGTCGGTGACGAGCCGCCGGACCGTCAGCCGGCTCAGCCCGAGCGGCAGGCTCGCGCCGAGCACCAGCTCGAGCAGCAGCGCCGGGTCGGTCGGCTCGCCGTCGAGGTCGGGGACGAGCGCGACCGGCGCCGTCGGCGCCGCGCGGCCGAGCGCCTGCGCGAGGGCGGGGTCCAGGCCGGCGCGCGCCCTGACCGGCTCGACGGCCCCCGCCGCGGCTGCCGCCGGCGGCGTGCCGCCGTCCGGGCCGAGGACCAGCTCCAGCTCCAGCTCGACCCCGGTGCCGGCGCGGGCGACGAGCGCGCTGAGCACCGCGTCGACGTGCCGCTGCCCGACGGTCCGCTCGTCCTCCGGCCCCGCCGGAGCGGCCAGCCCGTCGACCAGGGACCGCATCGCCGACGCCTGCACCGCCGGGGCGAACAGCGACAGCTCGGCGAGGCCGTCCTGGCGGCGCCTGAGCCGCATGCCGACGTCGCGCGCGGCCGCCCGGTGACGGCGACGCGTCGCGCACGCCGGGTCGAGGCGGATGCCCTCGCGGCGGATCTCGGTGCGCAGCTGCGGCGGCGTCAGCCGCTCCGGCTCGCCGTCGGGGCCGCGCCGGCCCAGCACCGCGACGGCGACGCGGTCGGCGAGGTCGTGCTCGCCCTGCTCGCCGTCGGGGTCGGGGTCGGGGCCCGCGGGTCGTGCAGCGCCGCCAGCTCGGTCAGCGCGACGCGGGCGTGCGCGACCGACCACGCGCCCTCGACGAGGCGGGCGCGCACCTGCGGGTGCACGAGCAGCTCCACCGCCTCGGCGAGGCGGTGCTGCAGCGCCTGCTCGTGCAGCCCGAGCGCGGCGGCGGCCTCGGCGAGCAGGTGCGCCTCGCCGGGCACCCTCCGCGGGCCGAAGGTGGGCACCAGCTCGGACCACAGGTCCAGCAGCGCGTCGCCCTGCGCCAGCCACGCCAGGTTCGCGGCCCGCTCCGCCTCCCGCAGCAGCGCGGCGTGACGCCGGCTGATCGCGGTGACCGCGGTCTCGAACACGTGTTCGAGACTACGCCGCGACGACCGGTCGGTCAAGCACGGATCTCCGCCTTGAGCAGCGCGGACGGTGAGCGGCCGGCTACCCGTGCGCCGCCTCGGCGAGCGCGTCGAGCACCGTGCGCACCACCGGCCGCGCAGCGGCGCTGGCGCGCGTGGCCGCGGTGAGCCGGCGCGTCAGGCGAGGCTCCCGCAGGTCGTGCACCGCGACCGGCGCGACGTCGTCGACCACGGCCAGGCGCGGCAGGACCGCGACGCCGTGCCCGGCGGCGACGTGCCGGGCGAGCAGCAGCAGGTCGTCAGTCTCCCAGCGCACGCGCGGCTCGAAGCCGGCGGCGCGGCAGGCCGAGCGCACGGCGTGCCCGCAGGCGGCGGCCTCGGGCGGCATGACCCAGTCCTCGTCGGCCAGGTCGGCGAGCGCGAGCGGGCCGTCCCACCGGCCGTGCGGCGCGACGACGACGAGCGGCTCGACGAGCAGCTCGCGCCCGACGAGCGACTCGGGCAGGGGGACCGGCACGTAGTCGTACTCGTCGACCACGGCGACGTCGGCGTCGTCGGACAGCAGCTGCGCGAGCGAGCGCGCCGGCTCCTCGGTGCGCACCGACAGCACCACCTGCGGCGCCGACGCGCGCAGCGCGAGCACGGCGTCCGACACGACCGTCGCGGCGGCGCTCGCGATGGTGACGAGCGCGACCGGGCCGGCGACGCCGCCCGCGAGCCGGTCGAGGTCGGCGCGCGCCTCGACGAGCAGGTCGAGCACGGCGCCCGCGCGCGCCGACAGCGCGTGCCCGGCGCCGGTGAGCGCGACGCCGCGCGGCGACCGGTCGAGCAGCGCCGTGCCCGCCTCGCGCTCGAGCGCGGCGAGCTGCTGCGACACCGCGGACGGCGTGAGGCCGACCGCCCGCGCGGCCGCCGCGATGGAGCCGCGCCGGTCGACCTCGTGCAGCAGCCGGAGCCGCGCGACGTCGAAAGGCTGGCTAACTGCCGACATGGCCCTACAGTAAGCGCTGCTTTCCCTACGACGACGGAGGCACCTGCGTGGCCCGCTCCATCTCGACCGTCAGCGTGATCGGACTCGGCAAGGTCGGCGAGCTCGTCGCCACCCTGCTCAGCGAGTCCGGCTTCACCGTCACGGCGTACGACGCCCGCGAACGCCGCGGCCTGCCCTTCGCCTGCCGCGTGCTCGACGTGCGCGACGCCACCGCCCTCAAGGAGGCGCTGGCGCAGGGCGACGCGGTCGTGTCCTGCATGCCGTACCACCTCAACCTCCCGGTCGCGGAGGCCGCCGCCTCGGCCGGCGTGCACTACTTCGACCTCACCGAGGACGTGCCGACGACGCAGCGCGTGCACGAGATCGCCGCGGCGCAGCCCGACGTGCTGCTCGCCCCGCAGTGCGGCCTCGCGCCCGGCCTCATCGGCATCGTCGGCGCCTCGCTCACCGACGGCCTCGACTCGATCCGCAGCATGGAGCTCAAGGTCGGCGCGCTGCCGCGCCACCCCGCGGGCCTGCTCGGCTACGCGTTCAACTGGTCGGCCGAGGGCGTCGTCAACGAGTACCTCAACGACTGCGAGGTGCTGCGCGCCGGCGTCCGCAAGACCGTCCCGGCGATGACCGAGGACGAGCGCGTCGTCATCGGCGGCATCGACCTCGAGGCCTGCCTCACCTCCGGCGGGCTCGGCACCATGTGCGAGACGTACGAGGGGCGCGTGCAGCGCCTGGACTACAAGTCGCTGCGCTACCCCGGGCACTTTGCGCTCATGAGGTTCCTGTTCGACGAGCTGCGCCTGCGCGACCGCCGCGAGCTCGTGCAGGAGTTCCTCGTCGACGCCAAGCCGCCGGTCGACGACGACGTCGTCTACCTGCACGCGGCCGTCGAGGGCGCGGCGACCGGCGACGACGAGGTGCCGCCCGGCCAGGTGCTGCGCCGGCAGTACGTCCGCGCGTACCGCCCGCAGGTCATCGCGGGTCGCGAGTGGCGCGCCATCAGCTGGACCACGGCGGCGTCCGCGTGCGCCGTGGTCGAGCTCGTCGCCGACGGCCGGCTGCCCGACCGCGGCTTCCTCAGCCAGGAGGAGATCCCGCTCGCGGCGCTCCTCGACACCACCAACGGGGCGTACCTCGCGTCCCTCGACGCGCTCTCCTGAGAGGCCCCGCCATGACGCTCGCCGCCCCGCTCCCCACCGCCGAGGACCTGCGCTCGCGCGCGTCCGCGCTGCTCACCGCCCTCGGCGCCGACGCGCTGCCGGTCGGCGACGACCTCGTCAGCCGCTCGCCCGTCACCGGCGGCGAGCTGGCCCGCCTCAAGGCCCACACGCCCGCGGAGGCGTCCGCGGCCGTCGCCCGCGCGCAGCAGGCCTTCCTCGCCTGGCGCACGGTGCCGGCGCCGGTGCGCGGGCAGCTCGTGCGCGAGCTCGGCGACCTGCTGCGCTCGCACAAGCAGGAGCTCGGCGAGCTGGTGAGCATCGAGAACGGCAAGATCCTCTCCGAGGGCCTCGGCGAGGTGCAGGAGATGATCGACATCTGCGAGCTGGCCGTCGGCCTCTCGCGCCAGCTGTTCGGCCTGTCGATCGCCAGCGAGCGCCCCGGCCACCGCATGCAGGAGCAGTGGCACCCGCTCGGCGTCGTCGCCGTCATCAGCGCGTTCAACTTCCCGGTCGCGGTGTGGTCGTGGAACGCCGCGCTCGCCGTCGTCTGCGGCGACCCGGTCGTGTGGAAGCCGTCGGAGAAGACGCCCCTCACCGCGCTCGCCTGCCACGCCCTCGCGCTCGAGGCGGCCCGCCGCGTCGGCGCGCCCGACGGCCTGTTCGAGCTCGTGCTCGGCGACGCCGCCGTCGGCGAGGTGCTCGTCGACGCGCCGGAGGTCGCGCTCGTGTCGGCCACCGGCTCGACGCGCATGGGCCGCGCCGTCGCGCCGCGCGTCGCTGCGCGGTTCGGCCGCGTGCTGCTGGAGCTCGGCGGCAACAACGCCGCGATCGTCGCCCCGTCGGCCGACCTCGACCTCGCGGTGCGCGGCATCGTCTTCTCCGCCGCGGGCACCGCCGGGCAGCGCTGCACCACGCTGCGGCGCCTGGTCGTGCACCGCTCGATCGCCGACGACCTCGTCGCCCGGCTGCAGTCGGCGTACGCCTCGCTGCCGATCGGGTCGCCGGTCGACAGCGGCACGCTCGTCGGGCCGCTCATCGACGCGGCCGCGCACGACGGCTACCTGGCCGCGCTCGAGGCGGCGCGCGCCGACGGCGGCGAGGTGCTCGTCGGCGGCGAGCGCGTGCTCGCCGACGAGGCGCCCGACGCCTTCTACGTGCAGCCCGCGCTCGTGCGCATGCCCGCGCAGACCGACGTCGTGAAGCGCGAGACCTTCGCGCCGATCCTGTACGTGCTGACGTACGACGACTTCGAGGAGGCCCTCGCGCTGCAGAACGACGTGCCGCAGGGGCTGTCCTCGTCGGTCTTCACGCTCGACGTCCGCGAGGCCGAGGCGTTCACCTCCGCGGCCGGCTCGGACTGCGGCATCGCCAACGTCAACATCGGGCCGTCGGGCGCCGAGATCGGCGGCGCGTTCGGCGGCGAGAAGGAGACCGGTGGCGGGCGCGAGTCCGGCTCGGACGCGTGGCGCGCGTACATGCGCCGCGCGACCAACACGGTCAACTACAGCCGCGAGCTGCCGCTGGCGCAGGGGGTGTCCTTCGGGTGAGCACGACGACCAGCG
>CANKBT010000134.1 GCA_947479995.1 Frankiaceae bacterium
ACGACGCGCACGCCGTCGAAGGTGGTCTTGAGCGGCACGCGGTCGTGCACGTGGAAGCCGCCGTTCGCGCCGACCTCCATGGGGAGCACCTTGAAGGCGAGCAGGATGGCGCGCTTGGCGCGCTCGTCGACGACGACCTCGTCGTCGACCACCTGCGCCACGCGGGCGACGCCGGTGTCGAGCAGGTCTACGGCGCCGACGACGGCGCGGCGGGCGTCCTCGTCGTCGGGGGTGAGGTCGGCGCGCCGCTCCCAGAGCTCGTCGACGAGGGCGGGGATCGGGCTGTCGGTCATGCGGTCGAGCCTAGTGACGCGGCCTCAGCGCGGCGGCGGCGGTCCGTCGGCCTCGACCTGGTCGTGCCGGGCGTAGAGCGCCGTCCAGTCCTGCGGCGACATCGCCGCGCGGGCCGCGGCGTCGAGCGCGGCGAGCTCCTCGAAGTAGCCCTGCCGTGGCGCGCCGGGCGTGAACAGCATGAGCATCGACGCCGCGCCGTCGGGGTTGCGGAAGGCGTGCACGCCGCCCGGCGGCACGTGCAGGAAGTCGCCCGGTGCCGCCTCGGCCCAGCGCCGGCCGTCGTAGAGCAGGACCGTGCCGGACAGCACGTAGAAGGCCTCGGACATGCCGCGGTGGAAGTGCGGGTCGGGCCCGCCCGCCGCCTCGCCCATGTCCCAGCGGAACAACCCGTAGTCGCCGCCGGTCGTCTCCTGCGTCGCGAGGTACGACGCCGAGCCGCCGCTCGGGAAGCGCAGCTCGGGCTCCGCGGAGCCGCGCCGCAGCAGCGCGCTGGCCGTGCCGTCCCCGTGGTGGCGCGGTGGGGGGTAGCTCATGCCGCCGGACGCTAGCGCCGGTCAGGCGAGGCGGGCCACCGCCGCCGCGACGCGCTCGTCGGTGGCGGTCAGGGCCATCCGCACGTGCTGCGCGCCGGCGTCGCCGTAGAAGGCACCGGGCGCGACGAGCACCCCGCGCTCGGCGAGCCAGGTGGTCGTCTCCCAGCAGTCCTCGTCGCGGGTGAGCCACAGGTACAGCCCCGCCTCGGACCGGTCGACGCGGAAGCCGTCGCGCAGCGCCGCCTGCAGCGCGGTGCGCCGCGCGGCGTAGACCTCGCGCTGCGCCTGCACGTGCGCGTCGTCGCCGAGCGCCGCCACGACCGCGGCCTGCACGGGCGCGGGCGGCAGCAGGCCGACGTGCTTGCGCGCCTCGACGACCGTCGCCACGGCGGTGCGGTCGCCGACGGCGAAGCCGGCGCGGTAGCCGGCGAGGTTGCTGCGCTTGGACAGCGAGTGCAGGGCGAGCACCCCGTCGGTGGAGCCGCCCGACACCGACGGGTGCAGCACGCTCACCGGCGCGGCCTCCCAGCCGAGCTCGAGGTAGCACTCGTCGCTGGCCACCAGCACGCCGTGCTCGCGCGCCCAGGCGACGACGCGCGCCAGCTCCTCCGGCGGCGTCACGGCGCCGGTCGGGTTCGACGGCGAGTTGAGCCACACGAGCGACACGCGCGACGGGTCGTGCGCCGTCGGGTCGTCGGTCGGCACCGGCTCGCAGCCCGCGAGCCGCGCGCCCACGTCGTACGTCGGGTAGGCGGTCGCGGGCAGCAGCACCTGGGTGCCGGGCTCGAGGCCGAGCAGGGTCGGCAGGAGGGAGACGAGCTCCTTGCTGCCGATGCTCGGGACCACCTCGGCCGCCGTCACCGTCGCGCCGAGGCGCCGCTGCACCCACTGCACGACGGCCTCGCGCAGGGCGGGCGTGCCGACGGTCAGCGGGTAGCCGGGGGCGTCCGCGGCGTCGCGCAGCGCCTGCTGCACCACCTCGGGCGTCGGGTCGACCGGCGTGCCGATCGACAGGTCGACGATGCCGTCGGGGTGCGCGCGCGCCGTCTCGGCGTACGGCGCGAGCCGGTCCCACGGGAACTGCGGGAGCCGGGCGCGCGCCGCCCAGCCGGGGCGGTCGGAGCTGCTCAGCGCGGGCTACTCAGCGGTGTTCTTGCCGACCGGCACGGCCATGACCACGGGGTGGTCGAGGTCGACGGGGCCGACCTTGCTGGCACCGCCGGGCGACCCGAGGGTCGTCGTCTCGGTGAAGAAGTCGACGTTGGCGCGGTAGTAGTCCTTCCACTGCGCCGGGGTGTCGTCCTCGTAGTAGATGGCCTCGACCGGGCAGACCGGCTCGCACGCCCCGCAGTCCACGCACTCGTCGGGGTGGATGTAGAGCGATCGCGCACCCTCGTAGATGCAGTCGACAGGGCACTCCTCGATGCAGGCCTTGTCCTTGACGTCCACGCAGGGCTCGGCGATGACGTACGTCACGTCGGCAGTCCTCTCGGTGCTGGGGCAGCCCCTAGTGTCGCTGATGTGGAGCCCGACGCGCACAGCGGGGTCGCGTACGTCGTGGACGTCGGACCCGGCGACCTCGGCGCCCGCGTGGTGCTGCGCGCGCGGCTGCCCGGCGGCGGCGCGACGGACGTGCTCGGCCACCTCGCCGCCTGGTCCGGCGGCGAGGTCGTCGTGCGCACGCGCACCGGCGAGGTGCGCGTCGCGGAGGCCGCCCTGCTGGCCGCCAAGCGCGTGCCCGAGGCGCCGCCGCGGCGCCGGGCGGCCGGCCCGTGAGCGACCGCGCGCGCTTCGCGGAGGTGGTGCGCGCCGAGCCGCTCGACCTCGGTCTGGCGTGCGCGCTGGTGGCGGCGGAGGTCGTGCCCGACCTCGACGTCGACGCCGTGACGGCGCGGCTCGACGCGCTCGCCGCCGACGTGCCCGCGGGCGACGACGACGTCGCGCGGCTGCGGGCGGTGCTCGGCGGGTTCGCCGGCACCGGCGCGGACTACGACGACGTGCGCTCCTCGCTGCTGCCCGAGGTGCTCGCCCGGCGGCGCGGGCTGCCGCTGCTGCTCGCCGTCGTCTGGGTCGAGGTGGCCCGGCGCGCGGGCATCGCCGCCGAGGCCGTGGGGCTGCCCGGCCACGTCGTCGTGCGCGTCGGCGCGCGCCACGTCGACGCCTTCGCCGGCGGCGCCGAGCTCGACGGCGACGCCCTCGCCGCGCTGGTGCGCGCGGCGACCGGCGGGCCGCTGCGCGCCGAGCACCTCGAGGCGACGCCGGCGGCGGACCTGCTGCTGCGCCTGCTCACCAACGTGCGCGTGCTCGCCTCGCGGCAGGACGCCTCGCTCGAGGCGGTGCGCACGCGCCTGTGGGCCGTGGAGCTGTCGCTGCTGCTCCCCCGCCACCCGTACGCGCTGCGGCGCGAGCGCGGCGAGCTGCGCGTGCGGCTCGGCGACCACCTCGGCGGCGCGGCCGAGCTGGAGGAGTGGGCGGGCGTCGCGGAGGGCGCCGACCCCGCGGCGGCCGAGCAGGCCCGCCGCGCGGCGCGCTCGGCGCGCGCCCGGCTCAACTAGCGCGTCAGGCGGGGGCCGGGGCGGGCGCCGGGGCCGGGGCGGGGGCCGTCGGCGCGGGCGCGCTGGGCGCCGGCCGCGGGGCCGCCTGGCAGACGATGCGCGGCTCGGGCAGGTAGGTGTGCGTGTAGCTGTCGCGCTTGACCTCGGCGCCGCCGCGCTTCATGACGCGGGTGATGGTGATGGTGAAGCCGGTGCGGCCGGACTGGCGCTCGCAGCCGGGCCCGGTCTCGGTGCGCGTCGGCGGCTGCGTGACGCGGGTGCGGCCGCTCGACAGCGACTCGACCTCGTCGTACTGCTTGGTGCCCCACAGGGTGACGGTGATCGACGTGCCGGTGTACGAGGTCGTGATGAGCACGCCGTCGGGCGAGTCGTTCTGCCACTTGAGGTCGGGCTTGGGCGTGCTGATCGTCGCCTCGCGGCCCTCGGGGTAGCGCGAGATGTAGTAGCTGTGCGGCTGGTGCTCGACGTCGACCATGCCGGCGAAGAACGCGGCGTTGTACATCGTCGTCGTGAACTGGCTGATGCCGCCGCCGACGCCGTCGACGAACTCGCCGCGCAGGATCTGCGGCGCCGGCACGAAGCCGCGGGCCTCGTCGCGCGGGCCGACGTCGTCGTTGAGGCTGTAGGTCTCGCCGGGCAGCACGACGTGGCCGTCGACGAGGTCGGCGATGACGTGGATGTTGGTGACGCGCGGGGCGCAGCACGGGTGGCGGGTCGTGAAGGTGCCGATCTGCTCGGTGATGCCGAGCTCCTGCGCGGCGGCGGTCGTGACTCGCGGCTGCGCCACCTCGACGGCGAGGTCGGCGGTGCGCGGCGCGGGCGCGGTGACGACGCCGAGCACGGCCGCGGACAGCCCCTCCGGCGACACCGTGCGCCCCTCCTGCGCCGGCACGACGACCGGCGTGCCGCTGCTGACGTCGAAGGTGGCGTCGACGGGCTCGGACTGCACCGCGCCGACGCGGTCGCCGAGCACCTCGAGCAGCCGGGCGGCGTCGAGGCGCGGCGCGAACGCCCCGCGGTCGTCCGGCTCGACGGTGAGGGCGGCAGCCAGGTCGGCGGGCTCGAGCACGAGCTCGGCGCCGGCGGCCCGCAGCACCACCGGCGCCGCGACGGCCGGGGCCGCCACCCGCGTCACGGCGTCGCGGACCTGCGCCTCGGTGGTGCGCACGGCCTCGACCTCGACCGGCACGTCGACCGGGTCGCCGCCCAGCCAGCCGCCGCGCACGGCCGCGACCGTGCCGCCCTGGTCGAGCACGCGCCCGGTCACGGGCAGCACCGGCACCGGCGCGGTGCCCTCGAAGCGCACGGCGCCCTCGACGGCCGGCCGGTCGACCTCGGCGGCGAGCGCCTGCACGGCGGGCTCGAGGCGGTCCTCGCCGGCGACCGCGTCGACCTCGCGGTCGCGGCCGAGCAGCCCGGCGAGCCGGGCCAGCGGGCCGGCGTCGGCCGCGGCGTCGACCGTGGCGTCGACGTCGAGGTCGAGCCCGGCCTGCGCGGCGTCGAGCGTGCGCTCGTCGCCGTCGACGCGCAGCCGCACCGGGGCGTCGCGCCGGGTGGCGACGAGCTCCTCGAGGCGGGCGGCCGCCGCGCCGCGCGACAGGCCGCCGACGTCGGCGCCGGCCACCGTCGTGCCGCGCGGCACGGCCGCGCCGTTGAGCAGGTAGGCCAGGCCGAGCGCCAGCAGCACCAGGCCGACGGCGCCCCCCACGAGGAGCAGGAGCAGGCGGGGCGGGCGGGTCACGCGGGTGCGCTCCGGGAGGGTCCGTGGGGGTCAGGGACCCCCATCCTGGCAGGAGCGCCGGGCGCGGCGGGGAGCCAGCGGGGCGTCAGGCCCGGGCGGCGGCCCTCGCCCCGGCCAGCCGGGCGCCGTCGATGACGATGGCAGCCGGGCCCTCGACGAGCTTGAGGGTCGACAGCGCCGTCTCGCCGAAGGCGTTGGCCTGCGCGCTCGACAGCGCGAGCACGCCGACCACGCCGCCGCCGTGCCCGCGCAGCGGCATCGACAGGTAGGTCGACATGGCCGCGGCCTCCGCGCCGCCGGGCAGGTCGTCCGGGTCGTCGACGACCGCGCCGCCGGCCTCGGCGACGCGCAGCACCAGCTCGCCCGTCGACAGCACCTCGCCGCCGTGCGACGACAGCGACTCCGCCGAGCGGTCGAGGAAGGCGCGGTAGTGCTCGGTGGCGGTGGGCCCGCCGACGGCGACGTACGCGGTGCGCTCGGCGCCGAGCAGCACGGCCGCCAGGTCGTAGCCGACGAAGCGCTGCAGCACGCCGAGCAGCGAGGCGACCGACGACTCGAGGCCGTCGGCCGTCGCGGCGATGGCGGTCACGGCCTGGGCGACCGAGCTCTCGAACAGCTTGCGGTCGAGCAGGTCGCAGACGCGCGAGAGCACGTCCTCCTCCGACAGCTCGAGCGGCTCGGGGCGCAGCGGCGGCCGGCCGCCGCGCGCGGCGGTGGCCGCGGCGAGCACCTCGTCGATGGTGGTCGCCAGCTCGGGCGCCTCGAAGTCCTTGGTGAGGTAGCGGTCGACGCCGGCCTGGCCCGCCCAGTAGCGGTCGCTCGCGGCGTCGAGGCTGGTGAGCATGACGACCGGCACGTCCGCCGTCTGCCAGTCGTCCTTGAGCAGGCGCGCGGCGATGAAGCCCGACACCCGCGGCATCTGCACGTCGAGCACGACGGCGTCGGGCTGGTGCGCGAACACCGCCTGCACGGCGCCGATGCCGTCCTCGGCCGCGATGACCTCGTGGCCCTCGCGGGTGAGGACGCTCGTGACGATCCTCCGCAGCGTCGGGGAGTCGTCCGCGATCACGATCCTGCTCATGCGCCTACCAGCCTTCGCACTGTCGCGACCAGCTCGTCCTGGTCGAAGTCGGTCTTGAGGAGGTACGCGGAGCAGCCGGCGTCGAGCCCGGCCTGCCGCGCGTGGTCCTCGCCCCGTGACGTCATGATGACCACGGGGACGTTCTCCCAGCCCGGCGTGCGCCGGACGGTCCGGGTCAGCTCGAAGCCGTCCATGCCCGGCATCTCCACGTCGGAGACGACGAGGTCGGCGGGGTCCGGCCCGAGGCGCGAGGCGCCGTCCAGGCCGTCGACGGCGGTCTCCACGTCGTAGCCCGCGCCCTCGAGGATGACCCGCTCCAGCTCGCGCACGCCGACGCTGTCCTCGACGACGAGCACGCGCGGGCGGCGGGCCGGGGCGGCGCTGGCGGCCGGCGCGGGCGCCAGCACGGGGGCGCGGCCGCCGCCGAGCGCCTGCTCGGCGAGCTCGCGCAGGTCGAGCAGGCAGACGACCGAGCCGTCGCCGTCGATGGTGGCGCCGGCGACGTGGGGCACCCGGCCGAGGAAGGCGCCGAGGTCCTTGACGACCAGCTCGCTCTCGCCCTCGAGCCGGTCGACGGCCCAGGCGACGAGCGTGCTGGCGTGCCGCACGACGAGGGCCGAGCGGGGCTCGCCCGACGTCGTCGCGCCGAGCGCGTCGCCGAGGTCGAGCAGCGGCACCGAGACGCCGTGGCGCACCACGACGGGGGCGCCGGCCAGCACGTGCACGGGCGTGTCGCGCAGGCTCATCGACTCGACGACGGCCGGGACGGGCACGGCGTAGCGCTCGTCGCCGACGCGCGCCACGAGGCAGCGCAGCACGCCGAGCGTGACCGGCAGCGTGAGCACGAACGACGTGCCGGCGCCGGCCTCGCTGCGCACCTCGACGCTGCCCCCGAGGTCCTCGACGGCGGACGACACGACGTCGAGGCCGACGCCGCGGCCGGAGGTCTCGGTGACGGTCGGCGCGGTGGAGAACGCCGGCACGAACAGCAGCTGCAGCAGGCCCGGGCCCGCCAGCGCGGAGTCGGCGGGCAGCAGGCCGAGGGCGACGGCCTTGCGGCGCACGGCGTCCTCGTCGACGCCCGCGCCGTCGTCGGACACCTCGAGCACGACGGTGCCGCCCGCGCTCCGCGCGCTCACGGTGACGCGGCAGCGCTCGGGGCGGCCGGCGGCGCGGCGCTCCGCCGGCGTGCGGCAGCCGTGGTCGACGGCGTTGATGACGAGGTGCTTGAGCGCGTCGGCGACGCCGTCCAGCACCTGCTTGTCGAGCTCGACGTCCTCGCCCTCGGTGACGAGCTCGACGTCCTTGCCGGTGGCCTGCGCGACGTCGCGGACGATCCGCGGCAGCGCGGCCAGCACGCGGCGCACGGGCACCATCGCCAGGCTCATCGCGCCGGTGCGGACCTGCGCCATGCCGCCGCGCTGCACCTCGACCAGCTCGCGCAGGCCGCGGACCGCACCGGTGACGTCCTCGCCGGCGCCGACGACGCGCGCGAGCGCGACCGCGACCTCGGGCGGCAGCCCCGCGCCGGCGCGGGCCGTGGCGGCGCGCAGGGCCACCAGGGCGCGGGCCTGCTCGCCGGCGAGCGCGAGCAGCGAGCCGGTCGTCTGCTCGACGCGGCGGGCGCCGAGGTCGGCCTCGCCGACGACGTCGAGCAGGTCGTAGACCTTGCCGGCCGCGACGCGCACGGAGTCCGACACCGGCCGCGGGGCCTCGGCAGCGGCCGCGGGCGCGGGCGCGGGTGCGGCCGGCGGTGC
>CANKBT010000135.1 GCA_947479995.1 Frankiaceae bacterium
GCCCCCGCGGCATCGAGGTCACCAAGGCGATCCAGGAGGTCAAGCGCGCGCTGATCTTCCGCCGCGTCTAGCTCCTCCCCCGCACGCCCGACGGGCCGCCCGCTCCTGTGAGCCGGCGGCCCGCCGCGCGTCCAGCCCCGCCCGCGCCCGCCGGTGATCAAGCAACCGTGCTGCCGTCTCGGCGCCGAGAGAGCAGCAGTGCTGCGTGATCACGGGCGTACGCGGCCCCGCCCCGGTCGCTCGGCGATCAAGCCCCTCTTGCCGCGCGACACGCCGCCGGGACGACATCACGCCCGTGATCGCGGCCGCGCCCCCTCGGTGATCAAGCAGCCGTGCTGCGGTCTCGGCGTCCAGACCGCAGCAGTGCTGCTTGATCACGGACGGCAGAGCGCGACGCGTACGGGGCTGGCGGGGCGCTACGGGCGGGGGGCGCGGCGCCAGGCGCGGGCGCCGAGGGCCAGCAGCGCGGCGCCGAGCAGCAGCGCGGGCACCACGAGCGCGACGTGCACGAGCAGGAAGCCGGTCGGCCCGTCGTCGAAGGCGCGGTCGTCCTGCCAGACGGCCACCATGAAGCGCGGGAACACCAGCCACTGGAAGGCGCCGGCGACGAGCAGGAGCGCCGCGAGGCGTCGGGTCAGCACCACGGACACGAGCATGACGTGCCGCTCGCGACCGCGCCCACCCGGTAGGTTCGAGCGACCATGAGGCCCCGACCCCGCCGCGCCGGCCTGCTCCTGGCCGCCCTCTGCGCGCCCGTGCTCCTCGTGGCGCCGGCGGCCGCCGCGCCGGTCGACGAGCCCGTCGGCGGCCCGCGCCTGGGCGACCCGGGCGTCGTCGCGCCGGCGGGGGCGCCGCCGCTGCCGGCGACGCTCACGGCCACCTCCTGGCTCGTCGCCGACCTCGGCACCGGCGAGGTGCTTGCGGCCCGCGACGCGCACGGGCGCTTCGCGCCGGCCAGCACGCTCAAGACGCTCACCGCCCTGGCGCTGATCCCCGAGGTCGAGCCGGGCCGGCAGGTGGTGCCGACGTTCGAGGACGTCAACGTCGAGGGCAGCAAGGTCGGGCTGGTGCAGGAGGTGAGCTACCCCGCGAGCGAGCTGTTCGCGGCGCTGCTCATGGTGTCGGGCAACGACGCCGCCGGCGCGCTGGCCACCGCGGCGGGCGGCATGGAGCGCGCGACGGCGCTCATGAACGACACCGCCGAGCGCCTGGGCGCCGACGACACGCACGCGGTCAACACCAGCGGCCTCGACGCCGAGGGCCAGCTCAGCTCGGCGTACGACCTGGCGCTCATCGCCCGGGCGGGCATGGCGCTGCCGGCGTTCCGCGACTACGTCGCGACGCGGCGCAGCAGCATCACCGCGCCCGGCGGCGCGCGCTTCGAGACCTACAACCACAACAAGCTCCTCGGCGCGTACGAGGGCGCGCTCGGCATCAAGAACGGCTACACGTCGACGGCGCGCGCGAGCTTCGTCGGGGCGGCCGAGCGCGGCGGCCGCACCCTCGTCGTCACGCTCATGAAGGCCGAGCCGCGGGTGTGGCAGGAGGCCGCGCAGCTGCTCGACTGGGGCTTCGCGGCGGCCGCGGCGGGCGTCGCCCCGGTGGGCGTGCTCGTCGAGCCCGAGCCGGTCGAGGAGCTCGCGGCCACGGCCGCCGCGGCCGAGGACCCCGCCGACCTGGTGCCCGCCGCCGCGGCCGAGCGCACCGCGCAGGACGCCGGCGTCTCGGCGGTGCAGCTGGTGGTGCTGTCCGGGCTGCTCCTGGCGCTCGCGGTGGTGCTGCGGCGCCGCCAGGTGGTGCGCCGGCGGCAGGCCCGCCGCCGCGCCGCCCGACGCCTCGTCTGACCCCTCGTCCGCCGCGGGTCAGCGGCGCAGCACGTGCGCCACGGTGCGGGCGGCGTAGAGGCCCACGCCCGCCAGCACGACGCCCCCGGCGACCGCGCCGGCGCGGGCGGCCAGCAGCGCCTGCTGCTCGCCGGGCAGCGGCTGCCGCGCCACGACCGGGGCCGCGCCCCCGGGGCTCGGGCGGCCGTCGCGCGCCGCCGCGGCCTGGGCGTCGCCGGCGTCCGGGTCGGCCGGCTCGCCCTGCACCGCGCGGCGCAGGGGCGTCGGCGCGCCGTCCTCGACGAGGTTGAGGTCGGTGCCGGCGTACTCGACGGGCATGCCGGCCTTGGCGGCCGTCGCGGGGTCGGCGGTGCCGCTCGGCGCGACGTCGGAGTCGCCCTTGTCGGTGACCGCGAACGCCGCGGCGAACAGGATGAGGCGCGACAGCAGGAACAGGAACAGCAGCAGGCCGACGACGACCGCGAAGGTGCCGTACGTCGCCTCGCCACGGCTCGTCGTGCGCTCGACGTAGAGGCCGCCGAGCACCTTGAGCAGCTCGAAGCCGACCGCGCCGAAGACCGCGCCGCGCAGCACCCGCCGCCAGGGCGTCTGGGCGCGCGTGAGGCGCGTGAACAGGTAGAGGAACAGCGCGGTGTCGACGAGCAGCGCGAGGGCGTACGCGGTGAGGCGCGTGAGCACCGTCGCGACGGGCGTGCGCTCGAGGCCCAGCAGGTCGAGCACCTCGTCGGTGAAGCCGGTGACGAGCCCGCTGACGAGCACGGAGGCGAACACCGTGCCGAGCAGCCCGATGAGCACGACGACGTCGAGGGCCTTCTTGACGAGGAAGTTGCCGGCCGTGACGTTCTGGTGCCACATCGTGCGGATCGCCTCGCGCAGGGCGTCGACGAAGCCGAGCCCGGCGTAGAGCAGGCCGACCAGGCCGAGCACGCCGGCGGGGCCCTTGGCCTCGTCGAGCGTCTGCCCGAGGGTGTCGACCAGGCCGCCCGGCAGGATGCCGCCGAGGCCCTCCTGCACGCGCGCCTGCGCGTCGTCGCCGTAGACGTAGCCGAGCACCGAGACGGCGAGCAGCATGATCGGGAACAGCGACAGGAAGAAGTAGTACGTGACGCCCGCGGCGAGGCGGTCGCCGGTGTCGGCCTGGTAGCGGCCGGCGGCGCGCACGAGGTGGTCGAGCAGCGGCACCCGCTGCCGCGCGGTCGCGAGCAGCGCCTTGAGCTTCCCCATGCGGGCGCCCTACCCCGTCAGGCCGAAGGGGAAGTCCTGCACCGGCCGCCACACGCCGTCGTCGCCGCGCTCGAACAGCGTGAAGCCCGGCACGTCGAAGACGGCCTCGTACGTCGTCAGCGCGGCGAAGGCGCGGTCGAGCACCTCCTCGGGCAGCTCGTGCGCCACGGTGACGTGCGGGTGGTAGGTGAACGCCACCTCGCGGGCCAGCGGGCCGCTGCGCACCTGCTTCTCGAGCAGCTCGCACTCGGCGATGCCCTGCACGAGCGGCACGAAGACGACCGGCGAGACGGGGCGGAAGGTCGCCGAGCCGCGCAGGTGCAGGCGGAACGGCGCGCCCTGCGCGGCCACGGCGCGCAGGTGCTCCTCGATGGCCGGGAGGTCCTCGTCGCGCACGCCGGTCGGGGGCAGCAGCGTGACGTGCGGCGGCACGGCCGCGGCGTTGACGTCGCCGAGCCGCTCGCGCCAGCCCTGCAGCTCGCCGCCGTACGGCTCGGGGATCGCCAGCGCGACGCCGAGGTTGCGGCGCGGCACTACGCCGCCCCCGTCGGGTGCGCGGGCGCCGGGGCGAGCAGGCCGGCGCGCTCGCGCACCGCGGCCATGGTCCGCTCGGCGACCTCGCGGGCGCGCTCGGCGCCCTCGGCGAGCACCGCGTCGAGGTGCCCCGGGTCGGCGACGAGCGCGTCGTAGCGCTCGCGGACGGGGGCGAACAGCGCGACCAGCGCGTCGGCGACGGCGGCCTTGAGGTCGCCGTAGCCCTTGCCGGCGAAGTCGTCCTGCAGCGCGGGCACGTCGCGGCCGGTGGCGACGGACAGGATCGTCAGCAGGTTGGTGACGCCGGGCTTGTCGGGCGAGGCGACGACCTCGCGGCCGGTGTCGGTCACGGCGCTGCGCACCTTCTTGGTGAGCGCCTTCGGGTCGTCGAGCACCCAGACGGTGCCGGCGCCGCCGATGCTCTTGCTCATCTTGCGGGCGGGGTCCTGCAGGTCCTTGATGCGCTCGCCCTCGCGGCCCTGGTAGGCCGCCGGCACGACGAGCGTGTCGCCGTAGCGGGCGTTGAAGCGCTGCGCGAGGTCGCGGGTGAGCTCGAGGTGCTGGCGCTGGTCCTCGCCGATCGGCACGGCGTCGGCGGCGTAGAGCAGGATGTCGGCGGCCTGCAGCACGGGGTAGGTGAACAGGCCGACCGAGCCGCCGCCCTTCTCCTTGAACTGCGTCATGCGGCTGGCCTCGCCGAAGCCGGTGAGGCAGCCGAGCGCCCACGCGAGCTCGGCGTGCTGGCGCACGTGCGACTGCACGAAGACGGTGCTGCGCGCGGGGTCGAGGCCGAGGGCGAGCAGCTCGGCGACCGCCTCGCGGGTGCGGCGGCGCAGCTGCGCGGGGTCGGGGGTGTCGATGAGCGCGTGCAGGTCGGCGACGAAGTAGAAGCAGTCGGCCTCGTCCTGCATCGCGGCCCAGTGCCGCACGGCGCCGACCCAGTTGCCGAGCTGAAAGCTCGACCCGGTGGGGCGGATCCCCGACAGGACGCGGGGGCGGGAGGCGGCGGGCACGACGCTCATCCTCCCACCGGCACGTCGTCGCCGACGGCGAGGGTGGGCACCCGCACGTCGAGCACCTCCGGGTACTTCACGCCGGTGCCGGTGTTGACCACCACGACGCTCTCGCCGTCGCGGATCCAGCCCTGCTGCTGCAGCCGCCGCACCGCCGTCACGCAGGCCGCGCCCTCGGGGCAGACGAGCAGCCCCTCGAGCCGCGCGACGAGCGCCTGGTCCTCCAGCAGCTCCTCGTCGGTGACCGCGAGGGCCGTGCCGCCGCCGTCGCGCAGCGCGTCGAGCACGAGCCGGTCGCCGATGAGCGACGGCACCGTGATGCCGAAGGCGACGGTGCGCGCGCCCTCCCACGGCTCGGCCTCGCGGGCGCCCTGCTCGAAGGCGCGGACCACCGGCGCGCAGCCGGTCGACTGCACGGCCACGAAGCGCGGCAGCCGGTCCTCGACCAGGCCGAGGGCGGCCAGCTCCTGCAGGCCCTTGGCGATGCCGATGAGCCCGACCCCGCCGCCCGTCGGGTAGACGACGACGTCCGGCACCCGCCAGCCGAGCTGCTCGGCGAGCTCGAAGCCCATCGTCTTCTTGCCCTCGAGCCGGTACGGCTCGCGCAGCGTCGACACGGGGAACCAGCCGTCGCGGGCGGCGACCCGGGCGACGGTCTGCCCGGCGTCGGAGATGAGCCCGTCGAGGAGGTACAGCCGGGCGCCCGCCATGGCCACCTCGGCGCGCGTGATGGCCGGCGCGTCGACCGGCATGACGACGAGGCACTCCATGCCGGCGCGCGCGGCGTACGTCGCCCAGGCGCCGCCGGCGTTGCCGTTGGTGGGCATGGCGACGCGCGTGATCCCGAGCTCGCGGGCGCGGCTGATGCCGACGGCGGCGCCGCGCGCCTTGAACGAGCCGGTCGGCAGCGCGCCCTCGTCCTTGAGCAGCAGGCCGGGCACGCCGAGCTCCTCGGCGAGCCGCGGCACGGCCAGCAGCGGCGTGAGGCCCTCCCCGAGGGTCACCGGCTCGCCGCGCACCGGCAGCAGCTCGCGGTAGCGCCACAGGTCGGGCGCGCGGCCGGCGAGCGCCTCGGGGGTGAGCGTGCGCGCCGCGGCGGCGAGGTCGTAGCGGGCGAGCAGCGGGCGGGCGTGGTCGACGCAGGTGCCCTGCGGGACGTCGGCGTCGTGCTCGCGGCCGCACAGGGAGCACGCGAGGTGCGTGAGGGAGCTCGACATGCGGTCCATCCTGCCTGTGGCAGCGTGGGGCGCGTGTCGCGCTGGGACCTCGTCGTCGTCGGTGCCGGGCCCGCGGGCTCGGCGGCCGCGCTCGGCGCGCTCCGGGCCCGCCCCGGTGCGCGCGTGCTGCTGCTCGACCGCGCCGACTTCCCGCGCGACAAGAGCTGCGGCGACGGCGTGGCGCCGCACGCGCTCGACGAGCTGGCCCGCCTCGGCGTCGGCGACCTGCTCGCCGACCGCGTGCCCGTGCGGCGCCTGCGTCTGGTGTCGCCGGGCGGGCAGGAGGTCGCGACGCGCATGCGCCGGCCGACGTGGGTCGTGCCGCGCGAGGTGCTCGACGCCCGCCTCGTGCAGGCGGCGGTCGACGCCGGCGCGGTGCTCGAGCGGCGCACCGTGCGCCGCCTCGACGACCTCGACGCCGAGGTGGTCGTCGGCGCCGACGGCGCGAACGGCGTGGTGCGCCGCCTCGTCGGCGCGCCGCGGCAGCCCGGGCACGCGCTGGCGCTCGCCGTGCGCGGCTACGCGCCGTCGCCCCCCGGCGACGAGCCCGAGCAGGCGATCGTCATGGACGCGTCCGGCTGGCCGGCGTACGCCTGGCGGTTCGACGCGGGCGACGGCACGTCGAACGTCGGCTTCGGCATGCTCCTGCCGCACCTGCAGGCCCGCGGCGACGCGCCGAAGGAGTACCTGCACCGCCGGCTCGTGGAGCTGCTGCCCGGCACCGAGGCGACCCGCCTGGTGAGCCACCACCTGCCGCTGTCGTCGGCGCGGCCGGCGCCCGCGCACGGCCGCGTGCTGCTCGCCGGCGACGCGCTGTCGCTCATCAACCCGCTCACCGGCGAGGGCATCTACTACGCGCTGCACTCGGGCCGGCTGGCCGGCCAGGCGGCGGTCCTGTCGCCCGCCGACCCCGGGCCGGCGTACGCGCGGGCGCTGCGCGCCGAGCTCGGCCGGCACCTGCGGCACACCACCGCGCTCGCCCGCCTGACCCGGCGCAGCGGCGTCGTCGACGCCGGCGTCGCGGCGGCCGGCCGCTCCCCCGCCGCCTTCGACGCGCTGGTCGAGGTCGGGCTCGGCCGCGGGCTCATCACCGCGCCGCTCGTCGGCGGGATGGCCCGCCACGTCGGCCGGCGGCTCGTGCGCCGCTGACCCCGGTGCGCGATCCGCAGTACGGCTGCGGCGGGGCGCGCCCGGTCACTACGGTCGCGGTCCCGCGCCCACCGGCGCCTCCTGGACAGAGGTCCACCCGTGCCCAAGCCCGTCGTCTCCCTGCTCGCCGGCCTGTCGGTCGTCGCCGTCGCCTCCAGCACCCTGCTCGTGTCCGGCGCCGCTGCCGGCGGTGTCGCCGACAAGCCGGGCGTGCGCTCGCCCTTCGTCGCCGAGCGCGAGGCCGGCGGCAACGCCCTGCTGCCGGTCGGCGAGAACAGCATCCGCATCTTCGGCGACGACCGCTTCCAGACGGCCGTGTCGATCAGCCAGGAGTACGGCTGGGGCCCCGAGGCCCCGGCCAGCACCGTCTACCTCGCGACGGGCGCGGGCTTCGCCGACGCCCTGGCCATCGGCCTGTCGAACTACGACGACGGCCCGCTGCTGCTCACGAACCGCGACGCGCTCCCGGCCGTCACGCTCGAGGAGATCCGCCGCCTGCAGCCCTGCACCATCGTCGTGCTCGGCGGCACCGGCGTGATCAGCGACGCCGTCGCCGAGGCGGCCGACGCCGAGACGGTCGCCTGCGACTTCTGACCGGCGGGCCGGCGGGGCGCGGCGGTCGCCGCCCCCCGCCGGCCGGCCGTCAGGCCCGCACGAGCTCGGCGAGCACCTCGGCCTGCTTGCGCACCAGCTTCTCGATGAGCTCGGCGATGAAGCCCTCGGTCCGGCCGCCGATGACCGGGATCTTGACCTTGGCGGAGCCGTCCACGGTCCACGTGCAGGTGTTGCCGCCCGGCACGACCGCGGTCGTGCCGCCGACCTCGCCGGGCGCGCCGGCGAAGGCGACGGTCCAGGTGCCGGTGCGCGCGCCGTCGGCCTGCACCGGCCCCCAGGTGTCGGTCTGGGTGACGCGGCCGTCCTTCGGCAGGAACTTCTGCA
>CANKBT010000136.1 GCA_947479995.1 Frankiaceae bacterium
GCGATGGTGCGGCGGACGCGGGTGTGCACCGCGTCGGGGCGGGTGGCGGCCACGCGTCGCACCTCCTCGGGGGGTCAGGGTGCTTGCAACAGTAAGCACTTGGCGATCATCCGTCGACCCCTCGGCCTGTGATCCGCCCCTCAGGGGTCGGTGAGCAGCCCCCACGGCACGCGCAGCCCGGCCTCGTCGCGGGCGGCCGCGAGCACGGCGCGGTCCGGCCGCAGCACGACGACGGCGTGCCGGCGGCGGCGCAGCCAGGCGCTCAGCGGGTCGGCCGGGGCGGCGCCGAGCGCCAGGGCCACCCCCTCGAGCCGGTCGGCGACCGCCTGCAGCCCGGGCGTCACCGCGCCCGTCGTGAGGACGGCGAAGCGCGGGCCGACCACGTCGTCGAGCCGCCGCCCGGCGACCCCGGGCTGGGGCGGCAGCGCCCCCGCGGAGCGGCCGCGCGTCAGCGCGCTGCCCCGCAGCGCCGGCGAGCCGCGGTCGAGCAGCGCCGTGCCGCCGGGCACGCGGACGACGCCGGCGAGCACCGCGCGGCGCACCGCGGCGGCGCGGTCCTGCCCGCCCGTCATCGCCCAGCCGGCGGTGACGGCCTGGCGCACCTGCGCGCGGGCGTGCGGCCGGCGCTCCTGCGCGTACGTCGCGAGCAGCGCCTCGGGCGCCCGGCCGTGGAGCACGCGCGCCAGCCGCCAGGCCAGCGCGTGCGCGTCGCGCAGCCCGGCGCCGAGGCCCTGGCCGACGAAGGGCGGCGTCACGTGCGCGGCGTCGCCGAGCAGGAAGGTGCGGCCCTCCTGCCAGCGGTCCGCCAGCCGGGCGGCGAAGCCGTACGCCGCCCGGCGGACCACCCGCACCTCGCGCCCGCCGGTCCACGGCGCGAGCAGCGGCCCGACGTCGAGGTCGGCCTCGCCGTCGCGCAGCTGGAACTCCCAGCGGTAGCGGTCGCGCCCGACGCGCAGCACGGTCGCCGCCCGCGCCGGGTCGCACACCTGCGTCACGCCGTCCCACACCGGCAGCTCCGCCTCGCACAGGACGTCGACGACGAGCCAGGTCTCGCTGAAGCCGAGGTCGTCCCAGCGCGCCCCGACCGCCGCGCGCACCGTGCTGCCGGCGCCGTCGCAGCCGAGCACCGCCGACGCCTCGACGTCGCCGCCGTCGGTCTCGACCACCGGCGCGGCGCCCGCGCGCACGCCGGTCACGGTCGCCGTGCGCGGCGGCGCGGCGAGCCGGGCACGCAGCAGCGCCTCGAGGTCGGGCTGGTCGAACAGGTTGGCGCCCGGCCAGCCGTGCGCGCCGCGCGCCGGCCGCCGGAACTCCGCCATCACGCGGTGCTGCGCGTCGACCAGCCGCAGCCCGAGGGCGGCGCGGCTGACCCCGGCGAAGGCGTCGGCGACGCCGGCCGCCTGCAGCACCCGGTGCACCTCGTCGTCGAGGTGCACGGCGCGCGGCAGCGCGTACGGCGCGGCGTGCCGCTCGAGCACCACCACCGGCACGCCGAGCTCCTGCAGCAGCACCGCGGCGGTCAGCCCGGTCGGCCCGGCGCCGACGACGACCACCGGCTTCACCGGGCGGCTCGCCAGGCGGCGTGCTGCGCGCGCAGGCAGGTGCCGCACGGGCGGTAGCCGCACGCGACCGCCGTCGCCTCGTCGGCGAAGAAGACGCGGTGCCGCGCGTAGCCCTGCGGCAGCGCCCGCAGCGCCGACGGGCAGTCGAGCCGGCCGTAGACCCGTGAGCGCGCGTTGCCGCCGAGCGTGCCCGGCACGTCGCTGTCGTACGCGCCGTCGGGGCCGAGCAGCCTCACGCCGACTCCATCGCCAGCAGCGCGCGCTTGGCGCCCGTGCCGCCCAGGTAGTCGCCGAGACCGCCGCCGGTGCGCACGACGCGGTGGCACGGCACGACGAGGGGCAGCGGGTTGGTCGCGCAGGCCGTGCCGACCGCCCGCACCGCGGCGGGGCGACCGGCGTCGCGGGCCACCTCGGCGTACGTGCGGGTGGTGCCGTACGCGATGGCCGGCAGCCGGTCGAGCACCTCCCGCCGGAACGCGCCGCGCGCCAGCGCCAGGTCGAGCGGCAGGTCGAAGGCGCGGCGGCGGCCGGCGAGGTACTCGTCGAGCTCGCGGGCGGCGGCGTCGAGCCGGCCGGGCGCCGCGAGCACGCGCGGCGACAGCCGGGCGGCGAGGTCGGCCAGGACCCGGTCGTGGCCCTCGGCGGCGAAGGCCACCCGCACCAGCCCGCGCGGGGTGGCGGCGAGCAGCAGCGGCCCGTACGGCGAGTCGAGCGTGCGGTAGGCGACGTCGAGCAGGCCCTGCGCCTCGGCGTCGCGCACCAGGCGGGCGTGCAGGTGGTCGGGGACGGTCTCGGCTGTCGTCACAGCAGGCTCCTCCGGAGGGCGGCGACGCCGTCGGCGGCGGCGCGTCGCGCGGCCTCCGGCGACCCGCCGACGAGGGCGGCGACCTCCGCGTGCGGGAGGCCGGCGAGGTGGTGGTGGGCGACGCAGGCGCGCTGCTTGGGAGGCAGGGCCGCGAGCGCCGCGTACAGGTCGAGCTCGGGCAGGTCGTCCAGGACGCCCCGCTCGGGCAGGTCGGCGACGGGCACCGCCCGCCGGGCGCGGGCGCGCAGCGCGTCGACGCCGCGGCGCCGGGCGATCGTCACCAGCCACGCGCGCACGTCGCTGCCCTCGGGCAGCGAGGGGTAGGCCCGCAGCGCGGACAGGAACGCCTCGGACCACACGTCGTCCGCGGCGTCAGGGCCGACGACGGCCCGGCAGACGCGGAGGACGTGCGGCCCGTGCTCGCGCACGACCTGCTCGAAGGGCACCACGCCTGCAGGACGCCCGGGAGCGGCCGGACGTGAGGTCGCCGGGCGAGGACCGGTCAGTCGCAGGGCCCGGTGTCGACCGCGTCCTCCGCGGTGAGCCCGGCCTGCGCCTCGGGCGCGACCTCGGCGGCGGTGAGCGCGTAGCCGGTGTCGGCGTCGTCGGCGGCGGCGGCGAACACCACGCCGAGCACCGCGCCGGACGCGTCGACCACCGGCCCGCCGGAGTTGCCGGGCCGCACCCGGCCGCGCAGCGCGTAGACCTCGCGCACGACCTCGCCGCGGTCGTAGATGTCGGGGCCGCGCGCGTCGACGACCTCGCGCACGCGGGCGGCGTCGGCGCGGTACGGGCCGTCCTGCGGGTAGCCGAGCACCACCGCGCTCGTGCCGGGCGGCGCGGCCGGCGCGAAGGCGAGCGGGTCGCCCGGCAGGCCCTCGACGGCGAGGACCGCGAGGTCCTTGGCCGGGTCGAACAGGACGACCTCGCCGTCGAGCTGCCGCCCGTCGGGCAGCTCGACCTGCGGCGCGTCGACGCCGGCGAGCACGTGCGCGTTGGTCATGAGCCGGTCGGGCGCGTACTGGAAGGCGGTGCCCTCGAGGCGCCGCGAGCACGACGCCGCCACCCCGGTCACCTTGAGCACCTCGTCGGCCAGGCGGGTGACCACCTCGCTCTGCGCGAGGGCGGCGTCGGGCGGGTCGGTCGTCGCGGCGTCGGTGGGGTCGAGCGAGCCGAAGACGTCGGGGAAGCCGCGGTCGTCGACGAGGTCGCGGAAGCCCTCGACCGACGCACGCGCGCGGTCGGGGACGAGCGCGTCGACGGTCGTGATGACCACCGAGCGGCGCACCTGCGAGGCCACCGCCGGGTAGGACGACGACGCGACGGCCGAGCCGACCAGCCAGGCGACGAGCAGCAGGCTGACGACGCTGAGCGCCGCGCCGCCGACCGCGTCGACGCGCCGCACCGGCGTCCAGGTCAGCCGCCGCCGCAGCAGGCCGCCGACCACGCTGAGGGCCAGCTGCCCGAGCAGGGCGAGCGCCAGCACGATCGCCAGCGCGAGCAGCGTGGTGTCGGCGCCGCGCTCGCGGCCCTCGTCGACGACGCGCGGGGCGAGCTGCGCGCCGAGCACGCCGCCGCCGACGAAGCCGACGAACGACAGCGCGCCGACGACGAAGCCCTGCCGGTAGCCCGAGAAGGCGAAGACGGCCGCGAGCAGCAGCAGGACGACGTCGAGCAGGTCGCCGCGCACTAGCCCGCCCCGGGCCGGGCCTGCGAGGGCTCGACCTGGGAGACCTCGGCGCCGGGCAGGTCGACCGGCGTCGTGCCCCGCCGCGCGAGCGCGACGACGCCCTCGTCGAGCGCCCGCCGGCGCGCGCGGTCCCACGGCCGCGCCCAGCCGCCGAGCCGCAGCACGCCGTCGAGCACGCCGGCGGTGAAGCCCCAGACCAGCAGCCCGCCGTCCTCGTCGCCGACCTCGCTGCCGACCTGGAAGGCCGGGCCCTGCCAGCCGCTGGGGTGCGTGACGGTCCAGCGCCGCGCGGGGTCGACGAGGTGCGCGACCGGCACCCGCCACACCGACGCCACCTCGGCGGTGTCGACCGCGCGCACCGGGTGCGGGGCGCGCCAGAGCGCGAGCACGGGCGTGACGACGAAGCCCGACGGCGGCAGCCACAGGTCGGGCAGCGTGCCGATCACCTCGACGGTCGCGGGGTCGAGCCCGACCTCCTCCTGCGCCTCGCGCAGCGCGGCCGCGACCGGCCCGTCGTCCTCGGGGTCCTGCGCCCCGCCGGGGAAGGCCGGCTGGCCGGCGTGCGAGCGCAGCGTCGCCGCGCGCTCGATGAGCAGCAGGTCGGGGCCGTCCGGGCCCTCGGCGAACAGCACGAGCACCGCGGACGGGCGGCCGCCCTCGGGCGGCGGCAGGAAGCGCGTGAGGTCCTCGCCGCGCACCGACGGCAGCGCGTCGGCCAGCGGCTGCAGCCACGCGGGCAGGCTCACAGCGCGACGCCCAGGTGCTCGGCGACGAGGGCGTCGAGCTCGGCGGCGTCGCGGAACGCCCCGCTCTTGACGAAGGCCACCTCGCCGTCGGCGGTGACGAGCAGCGTCTGCGGCGGCCCCGAGCCGTACGCCCGGAGCACCTCGCCGTCGTCGTCGACGACGCTCGGGTAGCGGATGCCCTGCTCGCGCGCGTACGTCAGGGCGCTGTCGAGCGCGTCCTGGGTGAGCACGCCGACGACGCCGAGCCGGCCCTCGCCGCGCGCCGCGGCGTCGACGAGCAGCGGCACCTCCTCCAGGCACGGGCCGCACCACGTCGCCCAGACGTTGACGAGCAGCGGCGTGCCCGGCGCCTGCCGCAGCGCCACGTCGGCGCCGCCGCCCAGGCACGGCAGCACGAGGTCGGGCACCTCGGTGCCGAGGCCGGCCGGGCAGGGGTCGAGGGCCGCCTGCGCGCGCAGCGCCTCGACCCGCGGGTCGGGCGCCGCCGCCGGCTCGCCGCGGTCGCGCGTGCCCCAGGCGAGCGCGCCGACGAGCAGGGCCAGCACCGCGAGCAGCGGCACCAGGCGCGAGGTCCTCACGGCGACACCTCGACCTGCTCGGGCGTCTTCACGAGGGCCGCGGCGACCTCCGGGTCCGTCGGCCCGGCGCCGTACGACGGGCACCAGCGCGCCAGCCCGCACGCGCCGCACGCGGGCTTGCGGGCGTGGCAGACGCGGCGGCCGTGGAAGATCGTGCGGTGCGACAGCAGGGTCCAGTCGGCGCGCGGGAACAGCGCCCCGACGGCGTGCTCGACCTTGACCGGGTCGTCCTCGGCGGTCCAGCCCCAGCGCCGCACCAGCCGCCCCACGTGCGTGTCGACCGTGATGCCCGGCACCCCGAAGGCGTCCCCGAGCACGACGTTGGCCGTCTTGCGCCCGATGCCCGGCAGCTGCACGAGGTCCTCGAGCCGGCCGGGCACCTCGCCGCCGTGGCGCTCGACGAGCGCGGCGCCGAGCCCCATGAGCGAGGTGGCCTTGTTGCGGAAGAAGCCGGTCGTGCGGATGAGCTCCTCGAGCTCGGCGCGGTCGGCCCCGGCGTAGTCGGCCGCGGTCGGGTAGCGCGCGAACAGCGCGGGCGTCACCTGGTTGACCCGCTTGTCGGTGCACTGGGCCGACAGGACGGTCGCGACGGCCAGCTCGAGCGGCGTCGTGAAGTCGAGCTCGCAGTGCGCGTCGGGGTGCAGGACGGCCAGCTCGCGGTGCATCCGGCGGGCCCGGCGGACCAGCGCCGTCCGGCTCGAGTCGCGCACGGCTGCCACCTGCCGAGCGTACGGCGCGGGGCCGGGCGCCACCTCGCGGTGCGCCGGCCGGGTGACCTTCCTCAAGGACCCGGGGGGTCCTGACGACGCAGCCAGGGACGGTCACGCTGGGTGACGGTCGAACGGAGGACCCCATGGACGCGACCGACGTCGCCCGGCCCGTCAGCGCCGTCGGCGTGCTCGCCGCGCCGGCACCCGTGCGCGCGACCGTGCCCGCCCCCGCCCGCCGCGCCGCCCGCGCCAAGCCCGCGCCGCGCCCGGCGCCCGTGCGCGACGCCACCTACGACCACCTGACGCTCGACGCCCTCCGCGCGTACCGCAAGGCGCTGCAGGACGAGGAGTCGAAGGTGTCGTACTGGCGCCGGATCATCCAGGCCCGGCTCGACGTCGTGCGCGCCGGCAGCAGCAGCGCCGCCGGGTCGCTCGACGCCGAGCACCTCGCGCCCGTGCTCACCGACGCCCGCGTCGGCGCGGGCCGCACCGCGCTCGTCGAGGTGCTGCCGGTCGACGACATCCCCCCGCTGCCCGAGCTCGGCGCGCTGTGGGAGCGGCGCGTGCCCGACGGCGACGCCGCGGGGCTGGCGGAGTTCGAGGCCGCGCTCGAGGCGGCCGAGCGGCAGCTGTCGGAGTACCGCAGCGCCCTGCACCGCCGCCTCGCCGACGCCACCGCCCAGCTCATCGCCCGCTACCGCGACGAGCCGGCCCTGTGCCTCACCGCCCTGCCGCTGCCCGAGGCGCGCCGGGCGGTGTGACGCGGGCCGTCTGCCGGGTCGGCGGCATGCCGAGCGCGCAGGTGGGGAGTGGCTCCGCGTGACGGTGACCGCGGGACTGCTGTTCCCCCTCGTCCTGCTCGGCCTGCTGCTCGCCATGGAGCGCGTCGAGCGGCCGCTGCGCACCGACTCGGTCGCCGAGGACGTCGCCGGCTTCCTCGACACCGCCCGCCCCGAGGAGATCGAGGCCTTCATCTCCGAGGGCCTCGGGCCCGCCCTCGACCGCTACTGGAAGCGCCGCCGCCTGGCGCGTCTGCTGCCCGGCCGGAGCCGGTGACGTGGGACACTCGCGATGAGCACGATCTTCGACCGACGCAGGAGGAACGGTGGACGAGGTCCTTGCCAGGGCCGGGCTCTTCCAGGGGGTCGCCCCGGAGGCCGCTGAGGCGCTCGCGAGCAAGATCGACATCGGCGAGTACTCCCGTGGCGAGACCGTCTTCGTCGAGGGCGAGCAGGGCGACACCCTGTTCATCGTGCTCTCGGGCAAGGTCAAGGTCGGCCGCCGCGCCCTCGACGGCCGCGAGAACATGCTGTCGGTGATGGGCCCGTCCGACATGTTCGGCGAGCTGTCGCTGTTCGACCCCGGCCCGCGCACCGCGACCGCCACCGTCCTCACCGACGCCCGGCTCGCCTCGATCGGCCACACCGCGCTGCGGCCCTGGCTCACCGACCGGCCCGAGATCGCCGAGCAGCTGCTCCGCGTGCTGGCCCGCCGCCTGCGCCGCACCAACGACGCGCTCGCCGACCTGATCTTCACCGACGTGCCGGGCCGCGTCGCCAAGGCGCTGCTCGGCCTCGCCGAGCGCTTCGGCACCCGCGAGGGCGACGGCGTGCGCGTGCACCACGACCTCACGCAGGAGGAGCTCGCCCAGCTGGTCGGCGCCTCCCGCGAGACGGTCAACAAGGCGCTCGCCGACTTCGCCTCGCGCGGCTGGATGCGCGTCGACTCGCGCGCCGTGACGATCCTCGACGCCGACCGCCTGGCCCGCCGCGCCCGCTAGCGCGCCC
>CANKBT010000137.1 GCA_947479995.1 Frankiaceae bacterium
GCGCTCGTCGCCCGGCTGCACGCCGTCGCGGACGACCCCGAGGCCGTGCGGCGGGTCGGGCTCGAGGAGGCGGCGGCGCTCGCCGAGCGCGTGCTCGCCGAGGGCGCGCCCGGGCTGCACCTCATCACGCTCAACCGGTCGGCCACCGTCCGCGAGCTGTGGGACCGCCTCGACCTGTCGTCGCGCCGGGCGCCCGCCCTGACGGCCGCGTCGTGAGGGCGGCCCCGTGAGGCTCCGCCACCGCGTGCGCACCGCGGCCTCCCCGGCCGACGTCTGGTCGCTGCTCGGCACGCCGTCGCGCTGGCCGGAGTTCGACCCGCTGGTCGGCCGGGTGCGCGGCGTCGCCGGCCCGGCCGTCACCGGTCAGCGGCTGCTGGCCTCGGTGCGCACCGTCGGCCTCGGGCTGCCGCTCGACGTCGTCGAGGCGGTGCCGGGCGAGCGGCTCGTCGTGCGCGTCGCGACCGTGCCCGGCGTCGTCGAGGAGACCACCTGGGTGCTCACGCCCAGCGTCAAGGGCGGCACGGACATCGCGGTGTCGGTCGTCGTCGACGGCCCGCTCGCGCGGCCGGCGTGCCTGCCCGCCTGGGCCGGCCGCGGCCTGGCCGCCCGGGTGCTCGCCGCCCGCGCCGACCGGCTGGCCCGCGACGCGCGGAGGGCCGGGGCGGCGTGACCGCCGCGGGCGCCCTGCTCGGGGCCCTCGCCCTGGGCGTGCTCGCGCTCGTCGTCGCCGGTGTGCGCACCGCCCGCCGCCCGCCGGTCGTGCTCGACCGCGCGCAGGCGCTCGACCGGTGGTCGGCGCTGCACGGCGGCTACGACCCGCGCACCGGCAGCGCCTTCCTGCGCGGCTGGCTGCGCCTGGTCGACGCGCCGGCCCGGCCGCTCGCGCGCGCGGGCGTCCACCCCGACGTGCTCACCTGGTCGGCGCTCGTGCCGGGCGCGCTCGTCGTGCTGCTCGCGGAGGACCTGCCGCTGCTGGCGGCCCTGCTCGTCGTGCTGTCCGGCCTCGTCGACAGCCTCGACGGCGCCGTCGCGGTGCTCACCGGCCGGGTGTCGCGCTGGGGCTCGGTGCTCGACAGCGCGGTCGACCGGGCGGTCGACGCGCTCTGGCTGGTCGCGCTCGTCGTGCTCGGCGCTCCCGCCTGGCTGGCGGCGGCCGCCGGGCTCGCCGTCGTGGAGCTGGAGTACGTCCGCGCGCGGTCCGGCAGCGCCGGCGGCGACGACGTCGGCGTCGTGACGGCCGCCGAGCGGCCCACCCGCGTCATCGTCGTCACGGCCGCGCTGCTCGCGGCCGGCGCGGTGCCCTCGCGCGCGGCGGAGGCCGGCACGGCCGGGGCGGCGGTGCTGCTGGCGATGACCGCCGTCGGCGTCGTGCAGGTGGGGCGGGCGCTGCGCCGCGGGCTGCAGGGCTGACGGGGGCGGCGCCGACCGGGTCCAGCCGGTCACCGTGACGGCCGCCCTAGCGGCCGAGCAGGCCGCCGAGCAGGCGCGTGACCACGGGGGCCAGGGCGTCGTCGACGAGGTCGGCCGTGCCCGGGGCGTAGCCCGGCTGGAACGGGGCGGGGTCGGGCCCCGGCTGGAACGGGCCGGGGTCGGGCTGCGGGTCCCACTCCGGCCCGTGCGGCGGGGGCGTGCCCGGCGCGGGCGGCGCCTCCTGCGCGGCGGCGGTGCCGGCCCCGAGGGCGCCGAGGCCGAGGACGGCGGCGAGCAGGGCGGTGCGGGTGCGGGTCATGCCGGGACCTCCGAGGGGGTGGGGCCCCGGAGTACGTCGTGGTGCCGCGGCCGGTTCAGCGCAGGCGCCGGGCGGTGACCACGAGGGGCAGCGCGGTCGCCGCGGTGGCGAGCAGCGCGTAGCCGTCGTCGCCGACCAGGGGGACCACCGCGACGAGCAGCAGCAGGGCGCCGAGCACGGCGACCTGCGCGACCGCGCGGCGCACGACGACGGCCGGGCGCAGCCGGGTGTCGACGACGAGGTCCGGGCCGAGCCGCGCCTCGACGCGGCGGCGCAGCGCGGTGGTGCGCCGCGCGACGGCGACGCCGAGCGCCGCGCCGGCTGCCGACCCGAGCACGCCGGCGACGGGCTGGCGGGCGACGAGCGCGAGCAGCAGCACGGCGAGCATCACGAGCACGACGACGCGCTCGCGGCGGTTCACCGGTGCCCCCCGTGCGCCGGGCCGACGAGGCCGGCGACGATCTGCGCCGACAGCAGCACGAGCGGCAGCCCGCCGCCGGGGTGCGCCGACCCGCCGACGAGCAGCAGGCCCGGCAGCGGCGACCGGTTGGCCGGGCGCAGGAAGGTCGCGGCCGCGCCGTTGCTCGAGGTGCCGTAGATGGCGCCGCCGACCGCGCCGGTGCGCTGCTCGAGGTCGGCGGGGGAGAGCACCTGCGACCAGAGCACGCGGTCGCGCACCGGCAGGCCGCGGGCGGCCAGCAGGTCGAGCAGCCGGTCGGCGTAGCCGTCGGCGAGGCCGGGCGCGCGCCAGTCGAGGGCGCCGCGGCCGGTGCCGTGCCGGGGGGCGTTGACGAGCACGAACCACGCCTCGTGCCCGTCCGGCCGCACGCCCGGGTCGTCGGGCGCGCTGACGTAGAGCGTCGGGTCCTCGACCGGGCGGCCGGGGTCGCCGAACAGCGCGTCGAACTCGGCGTCGTAGTCGGCGGGGAACAGCACGTTGTGGTGCGCCAGCCCGGGCGTGCGCCCGCGCACCGCGAGCAGCAGCACGAAGCCCGACGACGACGGCGTCGCGCGCGCCAGCCGCCGCTGGGCGGCCGGCACGCGCACCAGGTCGCGCAGGAGGTGCGTCGCGTCGACGCCGCTGACGACGACGTCGGCCGGCAGCCGCTCGCCGCCGGCCAGCACGACGCCGGCGGCGCGGCCGCCCTCGACGAGCACCCGCTCGACGCGCGCGCCGGTGCGCACCACGGCGCCGCGCTCGACGGCGCGGTCGCGCAGGGCCAGCCCGATGCGGTGCAGCCCGCCCGGCACGTACCAGCCGCCGAAGGCCTGCTCGGCGTACGGGACGGCGGCGAGCGCCGCGGGGGCGCGGCGCGGGTCCGAGCCGCTGTAGGTGGCGTAGCGGTCGAGCCAGGCGCGCAGCCGCACGTCGTCGAACGACCGCGTGCCGAGGCCCCGCAGCGACCGCCCGGGGGCGATGGCCGCGACGTCGCGGGGCCGCCGCGCCGCGAGCGAGGCGAGGCCGCGCAGGCCGGGCGCGGGCGAGGCGAGGAAGGGCTGGTAGCTGGCGTCCCAGGTGCGGCGGGCGCGGTCGCTGAACGCGCGCCACTGCGCGCCGGAGCCGGGGCTGAGCGCGTCGAGCCGCGCGGCGTGCACGTCGGCGTCGCTGCTCGCGTCGAGCACGGTGCCGTCGGCGAAGCGGTAGCGGGCGAGCGGGTCGAGCGGCGTGAGCGCGAGGCCGTCGGGCCAGCCGCCGGTGTCGTCGAAGACCGCGCGGAGCAGCTGCGGGAGGGTGACGAGCGACGGCCCGGTGTCGAAGCGGAAGGCGCCTGCCCCGCCGGCGTGCTCGACCAGCCCGAGCTTGCCGCCGACGTCGTCCGCCGCCTCCACGAGCGTGACCGCGTGCCCCTGCGCGGCCAGCCGCGCGGCGGCCGCGAGCCCCCCGACGCCGGCGCCGACGACGACCACGCGGCTCACCGGGCCTCCCCGGTCACAGCGCCCGCCCCTTCCAGGCCAGGCCGCCGCGGGCGCGCAGCAGGTGCGAGCGGGCGGCGAGCCCGAGCAGCGCGGCGACCGACACCGGGTGCGCGAGGGCGTCGCCGACCGGGGAGCCGGTGCGCCGGGCCGCGACGGCCCGGCCGAGCACGCCGGCCGCGACCGCGACGGCCCCCGCGCGCGACCCGCGGGCCGCGGCGACCGGCGGCGCGACGTAGAGCACGGCGAGCAGCGCGAGCGCGGGCAGCGGCACGAGGTGCAGCGACTTGGCGTAGCCGTCGGCCAGCTCGCGCCAGGAGCCGTACATCGTGCAGGTGGCGAGCGCCGTGCCGTCGACGACGCCGCCGGAGCCGCCGGCCCGCTTCACCGCGCGCAGCAGCGCGACGTCCTCGACCACCTCGCCGCGGACCGCCGCGTGGCCGCCCGCGCGGTCGTACGCCGTGCGCCGCACCGCGAGCAGCTGGCCGTTGGCCGCCGACAGCGACGGGCCGCCGTGCTCGGCCAGGCGCAGCGGCAGGAAGGTGAGCCACGACCACTGCAGCAGCGGCTGCACCAGGCGGGTCGCGCCCGGCGCGCGCTGCCGCGGGTAGGGCGAGACGAGGTCGAGGCCGGTCTGCTCGAGCAGGGCGACCGTGGCGGCGACGGCGCCCGGCGCGAGCTCGACGTCGGCGTCGACGAAGACCAGCACGTCGCCGGTGGCGGCCTCGGCGAGCTGCGCGCACGCGTGCGGCTTGCCGAGCCAGCCGGGCGGCAGCGGCCGGCCGGGCAGCGGCTCGACGCCGAGCGCGCGCACCCGCTCGGCGGTGCCGTCGGTGGAGCCGTCGTCGAGCACGAGCACCTCGTGCGCGCCCTGGTCCAGCAGGGTGCGCAGGCACGCCTGCACGCGGGGCGCCTCGTCGCGCACGGGCAGCAGCACCGACACGCGCGCGCGCACCGGCCCGGCGACCGGCGTGCGCAGCAGGCGGGCGTTGACGGCCGCGTGCGCGGTGAGCGCGACGACCGCGGCCGCGACCGCCCTCACGCGCGCCGGCGCGGCGGGCGCAGCGGGTGGCCGCGCAGCGCGAGGGCGTACGGCACCGCCACGGCGCCGAGCGCGACGCCGCCGACGAGCGCGGTGAGCGGGCGGCCGAAGAAGACGCCGAAGGCGAGCACCGACGACACCCAGGTCCAGAGGAACAGCGCGGCGGGCACGCGGTCGTCGGCCTCGCGGCGGGGGAGCAGCTGCAGCACGCCGAGCATGAGCACGGCGACGACGAGCCAGCCCAGCGTGTTGCTCACCGGCACGTCCGGCTCGCCGGGCCACGACAGCCGCACGCCGCTCCAGGCCCAGTGCCCGGCCTCGACCATCTGCGGGTCGAGGAACAGGTCCCACGCGGCCATCGCGGCGCCGCCGACGAGCGCGGCGCCGACCGCCGAGCGGGCGAGCCGCTGGCCGACGAGCAGGCACGGGTAGGCGAACATCGCCCACGCCAGCGGGATGACGAGCGGCACGTCGAGCACCTTCGCGCCGAGGCTGTCGGCGTACGCGTAGTCGCCGAACGGCACCCCGGTGCGCGTGCCGACCGACTCCGCCAGCAGCCCGGTGCCGGCCGTGACGGCGAGGTAGGCCGCCGCCCAGCGCACGCCCCGGTGCACCGCCGCGTGCGACAGCGAGGCGCCGGCGAAGGCGATCACGGTCGCGACGGTGAGCAGGTCGCGCACCCGGCCGTCGACGAGCGGGTAGGGCACCTGCAGCGCGACGGTGAGCGCGCCGAGCGCCCACGGCACGCGCGCCGCGACGCGCGGCCGGACGGCCGCCGACCGGACGGTCATGAGGGGCGCAGGTCGCCCCGCAGGACGCGGACGGCCTCGGCGAGCGCGCGGCGGGCGCGCGGCCCGTGCACGCGGAACCAGTCGGGGGCCTCCTCGACGAGGTCGTCGTAGGCCTCCTCGACGACCTCGCCGCGCAGCGGCCGGCCGGCGCGCGGGTCGTCGACGAGCAGGTGCCACAGCTCGCTGACCTCCTGCGCCGACGGCTCGGGCTCGCCGCGCGGCAGCCAGCCGCCGAGGTCGAGGTCGACCTCGTCGGGCAGCTCGTCGGACAGCTCGAGCCGGGCGGTCTGCGCGTGGTGCTCCAGGCCCGCGCGCGAGCCCCAGGCCAGCACCGCGTCGCCGCGCCGCAGCAGGCGGTCCTCCTGCTCGCCGACGACGACGCCGGTGTGCCAGCGCCGGTCGCCGTCGACGACCAGCACCTCGTACAGCTCGTCGGTCACCGCCCCAGCCTGCCCCAGCCGCGGCGGGTGAGCGAGGAGTGGACGACGCCCGCGGCGGTGCGGCCGCTCGCGCCGAAGACCCCGCCGCCGGGGTGCGTCGACGCGCCGGTGAGGAACAGCCCCGGCACCTGCGGCACCCGGTGGCCCGACAGCTCGGGCATCGGCCGCCACAGGAACATCTGGTCGAGCGACATCTCGACGTGCATGACCTGCCCGGAGCGCAGGCCCAGCTCGCGCTCGAGGTCGAGCGGCGTCTGCACGTGCACGTGCTCGACGCTGCTGGCGAAGCCCGGCGCCACCCGGTCGACCGCGGCGATGAGCTTGTCGCCCTCGCGCTCGCGGATGCCGTCCCACGTCTCGCCGTTCGCCAGCGCGTACGGGTGCCACTGGCCCCACACGGTGACGTTGTGCTTGCCGGGCGGCGCGATCGTGTCGTCGAAGGCGCTGAAGGTCATGGCGAGCGCCGCGGGCTCGGTCGGGGGGAGCCCGGCGGAGAACTCGCCGTGCGCGCGGCGCAGCGCCTGGCGGCTCGGTGCGAGCAGCTGCATCGACCGGTGCACGTCGTCCGGGGCGCCGGCGTACTGCGGCAGCGCGCTGGTGCCCAGGCGCACGACCATGCCGATGCCGTTGCCGGTGCGGATGGTGCGCCGGGCGCGGTCGAGCAGGTCGCGCGGCGGGCTGTCGAGCAGCTCGAGCGCGGTGAGCACGTGGCAGCCGGTGACGACCGCGTCGGCGCGGTGCACGAGCCCGCCCTCGGTCTGCACGCCGGTGACCGCACCGCCCCGGGTCGTCACGGCGGTCGCGGCGTCGCCGAGCAGCACCCGGCCGCCGTACGCCTCGAGCCGGCGCTGCAGGGCGACCGACAGCATGCCGCTGCCGCCCTTGGGGTGGCCCGGCGGGCGCAGGTGCATGACGGTGTTCCAGCCGACGAGGTCGGCGGTCGCGACCTCGTGCGTCGGCGGGCCGGACTGCGCGCCCATCCAGGCCAGCGCGGTCTTGAGCCGCTCGTCGTCGAAGTGCGCGTCGAGCAGGGCGTCGGCCGAGGTGAGGAACTGGCGCGACAGCTCCAGGCCCGACAGGCCGGTGCCGCTGCCGATGCCCCACAGCGTGCGGCCGAGGCGGCCGCCGGTCGGGGCGCCCTGGAAGGCCTCGAAGACCCGCACGTTGCGCGCCGACCAGTCCAGGGCGAAGGCGCGGTAGGCGTCGGCGTCCTTCGCCCCGCAGACCGCCTCGATCGACGCGCACGTGCGGTCGAGGTCGACGGCGAAGGTGAGGCCCTCGTCGCCGAAGGGGGCGAAGCCCCACGGGTCGAGGTCCTGGTACTCCAGGCCGAAGCGCTCGAGCTCGAGGTCCTCGACGATGCCGGTGTGGCGCACCATGACGTGCGCGCTGCTGCCGCGGTCCATGTGGAAGCCCGGGAAGCGCTCGACGGTCGACACGGCGCCGCCGACGACCGTGTCGCGCTCGACGACGGTGACGGCGTGGCCCTCGCGCGCCAGGTAGCAGGCGGCGACCAGCCCGTTGTGGCCCGCGCCGACGACGACGACGTCAGACACGGTCGGCCCCCACCTGCAGGCCCAGCACGGCGAAGTCGCGCGGGTCGCCCGGGAAGCGCAGCCGGCGCACCAGGTCGACCCAGCCCCCCGCCCGGTAGAAGGCGCGGGCGCGCGTCTCCTCGTCGGGGGTGGTGAGCAGCGCGCGGGGCGCAGGCACGTCGCGCAGCAGCAGCGCGAGCAGCGCGCGGCCGAGCCCGGTGCCCTGGTGCGCCGGCCGCACGTGCAGCTCGCACACCTCGAACGAGCCGGACCACGCGCCCGCGACGTCGTCGCCGCCCTGCGCGCGGAGCGCGGCGACGACCTGGTCGTGCCACCACTGCCCGTCCTCGCCGAGGTGGCCGTACGCCGTGCCGACGAGCGCGCCGGCGTCGTCGAGCGCCGCGA
>CANKBT010000138.1 GCA_947479995.1 Frankiaceae bacterium
CCTGGCGCGCGACCCGCCGCGGCGGGGCCCCTGCGGCGCCGTGCGTGCCCCAGGCGGGTGTCGACGCGAACAGGCGCGCCCCGCGCGGCCGCGCCCGGTGCTCGGACACGCAGTCCCGCGAGGCCGGGCCCGGGCTCGGCGCGGAAGCGCAGGTGGCGCCGCGCGGTCGCTCAGGACTGCGTGCCCGAGCACCGCGCGGCAGCCGGCAGCGCACGCGCGCCGACCCCGGGAACGGCAGCGGCCGCCGCCCCCCGGGGGGAGCGGCGGCCGCGGAGCCGGGTGCGGGGTCTTACGCGACGAACTCGCGCAGGGCCTCGGCGCGCCCGCCGGAGCGGAGCTCGGCGAGGGTGTCGCGCTCGATCTGGCGGATGCGCTCGCGGGTCAGGCCCAGGTGGCGGCCGACCTCGTCGAGGGTGCGCGCCCGGCCGTCGTCGAGGCCGAAGCGCATGCGCACGACGGTCGCCGAGCGGGCCGGCAGGCTCGCCAGCACGTCGCCGAGCTGGCCCTGCAGCATCTGCATCTCGACGGCCGCGACGGGGTCGGGGCTGTCGGAGTCGGTGATGAAGTCGCCGAGGACGGCCTCGTCGTCGCCGACCGGGCTCTCCAGCGAGAGGGTGTCGCGGCCGTAGCCGAGGATCTCCTCGACCTTGGCGGCGGTCATCTCCAGCTCCTTGCCGATCTCCTCGGGCAGCGGGTCGCGCCCGAGGCCCTGGGTCAGCTCGCGGCGCACGCGGGTGACCTTGGTGATCAGCTCGGCCATGTGGACGGGCACGCGGATGGTGCGGCCCTGGTCGGCCAGCGCGCGCTGGAGCGCCTGGCGGATCCACCACGTGGCGTAGGTGGAGAACTTGTAGCCCTTGGCGTAGTCGAACTTCTCGACCGCGCGGACCAGGCCGAGGTTGCCCTCCTGCACCAGGTCGAGCAGGTCGAGGCCGCGGCCCTGGTAGCGCTTGGCGAGCGAGACGACGAGGCGCAGGTTGGCCTCGAGCAGGTGGCGCTTGGCGCGCTCGCCGTCGGCCTCGACCTCGGCGAGGTCGCGGCGCAGGGCGGCGGGCACCTTGGTCTCGCCGTCGCGGTGCTGGCGCAGCTTCTCCGCGGCGAACAGGCCGGCCTCGATGCGCTTGCTGAGCTCGACCTCCTCGACGGCGGTGAGCAGCGCGACGCGGCCGATCTCGCGCAGGTAGGCCTTGACGAGGTCGATGCCGGGCGGCGGCTCGTCGATGGCCAGCGGGGCCTCGGCGGGCGCGGCGGCGGCGGGCGCCTCCTCGTCGTCCTCGGGGACGGCGACGAGCGAGGGGTCGACCGGCGCCTCGACCGGCGCGGACGCCTCCTCGACGGCCTTCTTGCTGCGCTTGGCGCGCGGCGCGGGCACGGGGGCCTCGGCGAGCGCGGCGGCGAGCGCCTCGGCGGCGGGCGTGCTGCCGGCGGGGGCCTCGGGGGCGGGGGCGGTGTCGGGCACGGTGACCTCCACGACGGTGCGTCCGGCGGGTCGGGTGGCCTGCTTCGCCGTCGGACGCGCGGCGGGGCGGGCGGTCTTGGGAGCGGCCTTGCGGCGGCCCCCGTCGCTGCCCGACAGCGCCACGACGCCGGCGTCGGTGAGGCGGCGCAGGACGCGACCGGCGTCGGCCGGACCGATGCCCGCCTGCTCGAAGGTGGTGCGCAGCTGCTCGAGGGACAGGGCGCCCTCGGTCTGGGCACGCTCGACCAGCGCGTCGACGATGACGTCGGACTGGCGGGCGGCGGTGGGCACGGCGTTCTCCTGCGGTCTGGTGCGGCGGGGTGAGGGGGCGTACGAGGTCGTGCGGGGTCGTGCGGGGTGGCGTGCGCGGGGGCGTGCCGGGGTGGTGCGGTCGTGCGGGGGGTGGGCCGGGGCGTCCACGCCGCGCGGCAGCGCAGCGGAGCCGGCCGTCGGAGACGGCGGTGGTCGTCTCGGGGGAGCGCGGAGGGCGTGCGCTCTCAGGTGCTCTGAACGTGTCATGGCGGCGCGGTGTTCCGCACCCTCCCCCCGGGTGAACTCCCTCACACGTCGGGAAAGGGCGCGTGCCCGATGGGGGGAGGCCGCGTGTCGCCCGTCTCAGGCCCAGCCGAGCTCGTGCAGCCGGTCGTCGTCGATGCCGACGTGGTGGGCGAACTCGTGCACCACCGTCACGCCGATCTCCTCGACGAGGTGGTCGCGGTCCTCGGCCAGCAGGCACAGCGGGATCCGGTACAGCGAGATCCGGTCGGGCAGCGCGCCGGCGTAGACCTCGCGCTCGGTGAGCGGCACGCCCTCGTAGAGCCCGAGCAGGTCGGGCTCGTCGGGGTGCTCGTCCTCGACCACCACGACGACGTTGGCGAAGCGCGCGACCAGCTCCGGCGGCAGCGCGTCGAGCGCGTCCGCGACGAGGCCCTCGAACTCCGCCGGCGAGACCGGCTGCACCGGCGGCCGCCCCTAGTCGAGGTAGTCGCGCAGCTTCTGCGACCGCGAGGGGTGGCGCAGCTTGCTCAGCGTCTTGGACTCGATCTGCCGGATGCGCTCGCGCGTCAGGCCGAACTCGCGCCCGATCTCGTCGAGGGTGCGCGGCTGGCCGTCGACCAGGCCGAAGCGCATCTTCACGACCGCGGCCTCGCGGTCGGTCAGGGTGCGCAGCACCTCGCCGAGCTGCTCCTGCATGAGCCCGTACGAGACGACCTCGGCGGCGATCGGGGCGTCCGCGTCCTCGATGAAGTCGCCGAGGCTGGAGTCCTGGTCGTCGCCGATGGTGGTCTCGAGGCTGACCGGCTCGCGGGCGTAGCCCTGGATCTCGACGACCTTCTCGGGCGTCATGTCGAGCTCCTTGGCGAGCTCCTCCGGGGTGGGCTCGCGGCCCAGCTCCTGGAGCATCTCGCGCTGCACGCGGGTGAGCTTGTTGATCTGCTCGACCATGTGCACCGGGATGCGGATGGTGCGCGCCTGGTCGGCCATGGCGCGGGTGATGGCCTGGCGGATCCACCACGTGGCGTACGTCGAGAACTTGTAGCCCTTGGTGTAGTCGAACTTCTCGACCGCGCGGATCAGCCCGAGGTTGCCCTCCTGGATGAGGTCGAGGAAGAGCATGCCGCGGCCGAGGTAGCGCTTGGCGATCGAGACGACCAGGCGCAGGTTGGCCTCGAGCAGGTGGCGCTTGGCCTTGCCGCCGTCGACGACGAGCCACTCGAGGTCGCGCTTGAGCGCGGCCGAGAGCTTGGGCGCCTCGCCCTCGGCGGCCTGGCGGATCTTCTCGGCGGCGAACAGGCCGGCCTCGATGCGCTGCGCGAGCTCGACCTCGAGCTCCGCGGTGAGCAGCGGGACCTTGCCGATCTCCTTGAGGTAGGCGCGCACCAGGTCGGTGCTGATGCCGACCTCGCCCTCGGCGGCGAGCGGCTTCTTCTCCGCCTCGTCGTCGTCCTCGTCGTCGGTGGCGGCCTTGGGCGCGCCGTCCTCGTCGTCGTCCTCGTCGTCGTCGGCGACCGCGGAGCCGGGGGCGCCGCCGGGCACCGCGCCGGGGACGGTGGCGTCGGAGCCGGTGACCGCGGCGGCGAGCGCCGGGTCGGCAGCGGCGACGACGGCCTGGTCGACGGCGTCGGTCGGGTCGCCGGCGGGCTCGGCGGCCAGGTCGGCGGCCGACGGCTCGTCGGCGTCGACGGGCGCGGGGGCCGCCGCGACGGCCTTGGCGGCGCGCTTGCGGGCGGGGGCCTTCGCGGGAGCGGGGGCGGTGCCGTCGGCGGCGGGGGCCGGGTCGACGGTCGCTCGGGCGGTGCGGGGCGGGGTCACACGAGGTCCTTCGTCAGGGTGCAGGGCCGGTGCTGTGCGCGGGGTCCGCTCCGGGTGCAGGGGGCGTCCCGCGCCCCTCCCGTCCGGCCGGGTCCGCGCTCGTGTCTGACGGCCCTCGCGGGGCGGGCACGGGCGCGGCCACCCGTTCCAGCGGTGGGCACGTGACCAGTATCGCCCTTCCCGGGCCCGGCTGTCGCCTGGCGCGGCGACGGCGGGCCCGGGAGGGCGTACGGGGCGGTCAGGCTAGAGCAGGCTGCGGAGCACGTACGGCATGATCCCGCCGTTCGCGTAGTAGGCCTGCTCGCCCGGCGTGTCGATGCGCACGAGCACGCGGAACTCCTTGTCGTCGGCCTTCACCGTGAGCTCGCGCGGCACGTCGCCGCCGCCGGCGATGCCCGCGATGTCGAAGACCTCGTGGCCGGTGAGGCCGAGCGAGGCCGCCGTGTCGCCGCCGGTGAACTGCAGCGGCAGCACGCCCATGCCGATGAGGTTCGAGCGGTGGATGCGCTCGTAGCTCTCGGCGATGACGGCGCGCACGCCGAGCAGCGCGGTGCCCTTGGCGGCCCAGTCGCGGCTGCTGCCCGAGCCGTACTCCTTGCCGGCGAGCACGACGAGCGGCGTGCCCTCGGCCTGGTAGGCCTCGCTGGCCTCGTAGATCGAGGTCTGCGTGCCCTCGGGGAGCTTGGTGGTGACGCCGCCCTCGGTGCCGGGCGCGAGCTGGTTGCGCAGCCGGATGTTGGCGAAGGTGCCGCGGATCATGACCTCGTGGTTGCCGCGGCGGCTGCCGTAGCTGTTGAAGTCGCGCGGGCTGACGCCGTGCTCGGACAGGTAGCGGCCGGCGGGCGAGTCCTTCTTGATCGACCCGGCGGGGCTGATGTGGTCGGTCGTCACCGAGTCGCCGAGCACCGCGAGCACGCGCGCGCCGGTGATGTCGGTGAGCGGCTCCGGCTCGCGCTGCATGCCGTCGAAGTACGGGGGCTTGCGCACGTACGTCGACTCGGGGTCCCAGGCGAAGGCGTCGCCCTCGGGCACCGGGATGGCCTGCCAGCGGGCGTCGCCGGCGAAGACGTCGGCGTAGCTGCTGGCGTACATGTCGCCGGTGACGGCCGTGCCGACGATGTCGGAGACGTCCTTGGGGGTCGGCCAGATGTCGGACAGGTAGACCGGCTCGCCGTCGCTGCCCGTGCCGAGCGGCTCGGTGGTGAGGTCGAGGTCCATCGTCCCGGCGAGCGCGTACGCGACCACCAGGGGCGGGCTGGCCAGGTAGTTCATCTTCACGTCGGGGTTGATGCGCCCCTCGAAGTTGCGGTTGCCGGACAGCACCGACACGACCGCCAGGTCGCCCTCGACGACCGCCGCGCTGACCTCCTCGGGCAGCGGCCCCGAGTTGCCGATGCAGGTCGTGCAGCCGTAGCCGACGGTCTGGAAGCCCAGCTTGTCGAGGTACGGCGTGAGGCCGGCCGCCTCGTAGTAGTCGGTGACGACCTTGCTGCCGGGGGCCAGCGTGGTCTTGACCCACGGCTTGACCGACAGGCCGCGCTCGACGGCGGCCTTGGCGAGTAGGCCGGCGCCGACCATGACGTAGGGGTTGCTCGTGTTGGTGCACGAGGTGATGGCCGCGATGGCGACGGCGCCGTGGTCGAGCTCGACGCGGTCGCCGCTGGCCAGCACGGCGTGCACGGGGTTGCTCGGGCGGTCCGAGACGTCGCCGACGTTGACGCGCACCGGCTTGTCCTCGGGCGTCTCGTGCCCGGCGGCCTGCGGGTCCGAGGCCGGGAAGGACTCGGCGCTGCCCTCGTCGAGCGCGCCGCCGACGGCGGCGGTCGCGGTGGGCGGCACGCCGTCCTGGCGGTCCTGCTCGACCGGCGCGGTGCTCGCGTAGTCGGCCAGCGAGGTGCGGAACATCGCCTTGGCGCGGGTCAGCGGCACGCGGTCCTGCGGGCGCTTCGGGCCGGCCAGGCTCGGCACGACGGTGGACAGGTCGAGCTCGACCTTCTGGCTGAACCGCGGCTCGGCCGCCGGGTCGTGCCACAGGCCCTGCTCCTTGGCGTACGCCTCGACGAGCTGCACGAGCTCCTCGGGGCGGCCGGTCAGGCGCAGGTAGGCGAGCGTCTCGTCGTCGACCGGGAAGATCGCGCAGGTCGAGCCGTACTCGGGGCTCATGTTGCCGATGGTGGCGCGGTCGGCCAGCGGCACGTTGACGACGCCCGGGCCGTAGAACTCGACGAACTTGCCGACGACGCCGGTCTGGCGCAGCAGCTCGGTGACGGTGAGCACGAGGTCGGTCGCGGTGGCGCCGGCCGGCAGCTCGCCGACGAGCTTGAAGCCGACGACCTTCGGGATGAGCATCGAGACGGGCTGGCCGAGCATGGCCGCCTCGGCCTCGATGCCGCCGACGCCCCAGCCCAGCACGCCCAGGCCGTTGATCATCGTGGTGTGGCTGTCCGTGCCGACGAGGGTGTCGGGGTAGGCCTGGCCGTTGCGCGTGAAGACCACCGACGCGAGCCGCTCGAGGTTGACCTGGTGGACGATGCCGGTGTTGGGCGGCACGACCTTGAAGTCCTCGAACGCCGTCTGGCCCCAGCGCAGGAACTCGTAGCGCTCGCGGTTGCGCTCGTACTCCAGCGCGCCGTTGAGGCCGAGGGCGTCCTTGCTGCCGAAGTGGTCGGCGACGACGGAGTGGTCGATGACCAGCTCGGCCGGGGCGAGCGGGTTGATGCGCTTCGGGTCGCCGCCGAGGTCGGCCATCGCCTCGCGCATGGTCGCCAGGTCGACGATGCAGGGCACGCCGGTGAAGTCCTGCATGAGCACGCGGGCCGGCGTGAACTGGATCTCGGTGTCGGGCTCGGCCTCGGGGTCCCACCCGGCGAGCGCCTCGATGTGCTCCTTGCGGATGTTCGCGCCGTCCTCGGTGCGCAGCAGGTTCTCGAGCAGCACCTTCAGCGAGTACGGGAGGTCCTGAGCGCCCGGCACGGCGGACAGGCGGAAGACCTCGTGGTCGGCCCCTCCGACGGTGAGGGTGCCCTGGGCGCCGAAGCTGTCTCGGGAGCCGTCTGTACTGGCCATCTGCGCTGCCTCCTGGCTGCTGTGCGGGATCGGGTGGACGTTACGGGGCGCGCCGGGGACGTGCGCGGACGGCGTCCTCGACGAGGTCGAGGACGCCCTCGAGGTGCGTGCTGGGCATGCCCGCGGCGAGCGAGCTCACGAGCCCGTCGAGGGCCAGGCGCAGGAAGTCGCCGAGCAGCTCGACCGGCACGTCGTCGCGCACGACGCCGGCCTCGCGCTGCCGGGTGAGGCGCGTGGCCGTGGCCTCGCGGACGCGGTCCTGGTGGCGGGCCCACCGCGCGGCGAAGTCCGGATCGGTGCGCAGCCGGCGGCGGACCTCGAGCTGCACGCCCAGCCAGCCGGCGTCCTTGCCGGCCAGCTCGCGCATGACCTGCACGAGCCCGTCGCGCTCGACGACGGCGGCGGTGCGCTCGGCGTCGTCCTCGGCCAGCGCGAGGAACAGCGCCTGCTTGTCGCGGAAGTGGTGGAAGATCGCGCCGCGCGACAGGCCGGTCTCGGCCTCCAGCACCTTGACGGTGGCGCCCTCGTAGCCGTGCCGGGCGAAGGCGCGCCGCGCGCCGTCCAGCACGCGGGCGCGGGTCGCCGCGGTGCGCTCGTCCGCGGCCGTCGTCATCCCGGCCAGCATACCGTACGTCCGTACTGCTGGACGGGCCCAGCGCTAGGTGCGGGCGGCGGCCCGGTCGCGCTGCACCGGCAGCTCAAGGACGCCGTCGCCCTCGAGCAGGACCGCGCCGTTGCACAGCAGCGCGTAGCCGCAGTCCTCGAGGTGGTTGGCCACCATGCGGGCCGCGGCCGCGTCGCGGGCGTCGGCCGGGGGGCAGGCGGGGGTGTGGGGGCAGGCGTGCTGCGGGGCGGTGCTGGCGTCGTGCATCGGTGCGCTCCAGGCTTGACCGGTCGTCCGTGCCGGTCCTCGTGACGTACCAGTGTCAACCACGGGGGAGGCGGGGCTCTTCCGGCTCCGCCGGGCCGGTCGCGAGCCGGGCCGCGGTCGCCCGCTCGACGTGGTCGAGCAG
>CANKBT010000139.1 GCA_947479995.1 Frankiaceae bacterium
CTCGGCATGATCGGCCTGGGGCGCATGGGCGGCAACATGGCCGAGCGGCTGCGCCGCGGCGGCCACGAGGTGGTCGGCTTCGACCGCGACCCCGGCGTCCGCGACGTCGACAGCCTCGAGGAGCTCGTGCAGGCGCTGGCCGCCCCCCGCGTGGTGTGGGTGATGGTGCCGGCGGGCGAGCCGACGTACGAGACCGTCGAGGCGCTCGGCCGGCTGCTGGAGCCGGGCGACGTCGTCGTCGACGGCGGCAACTCGCGCTACACCGACGACCAGCGCCACAGCGCCGACCTCGAGCCGAAGGGCATCGGCTTCGTCGACGCCGGCGTCTCCGGCGGCGTCTGGGGTCTCACCGAGGGCTACGCGCTCATGGTGGGCGGCGGCGACGAGGAGGTCGCCAAGGTGCAGCCGTTCTTCGACACCCTCAAGCCCGAGGGCGACAGCGGGTTCGTGCACGCCGGCGAGGTCGGCGCCGGCCACTTCGCCAAGATGGTCCACAACGGCATCGAGTACGGCCTCATGCAGGCCTACGCCGAGGGCTGGGAGCTGCTGGAGGCCACCGACGTCGTCACCGACGTGCCGGCGGTCATCGCCTCCTGGCAGAAGGGCACGGTCATCCGGTCGTGGCTGCTCGACCTCATGGTCAACGCCCTCACCGAGGACGCTCACCTCGAGAAGCTCGCCGGCTACGCGCAGGACTCCGGCGAGGGGCGGTGGACGGTGCAGGCCGCCGTCGACCACGCCGTGCCGCTGCCGGTCATCACCGCCGCCCTGTACGCCCGCTTCGCGTCCCGCCAGGACGACTCGCCGGCGATGAAGGTCGTCGCCGCGCTGCGCAACCAGTTCGGCGGCCACGCCGTGACCTCCAAGGCGGGCTCGACGGAGCAGGGCGCGGACGCGCCGGGCGCCGACGCGCCGGCGCCGGACGGCGAGGGGCACGACCTCACCGACAGCGAGCAGCGCGGCACGCCGGGCACGCCGCCCGGGTGAGCGGCCGCACGACGGGGGCGCGGGAGGTGACCGGGTGCACGTCACCGCGCTGTCGCTGACCAACTTCCGCTCGTGGCCGCAGCTCGACCTCGAGCTGGCGCCCGGGCCGACGGCGCTCGTGGGCGCGAACGGCCAGGGCAAGACCAACGTCGTCGAGGCCCTCGGCTACGTCGCCACGCTGGGCTCGCACCGGGTGAGCGCCGACGCGCCGCTGGTGCGGGCGGGCGCCGAGCGGGCGGTCGTGCGCGCCCGGGTGGCCCGCGGCGGCCGCGAGACGCTCGTCGAGGTGGAGCTCAACCCCGGCCGCGCCAACCGCGCCCGGGTCAACCGGGCCCCGGTGCCGCGCCCCCGCGAGGTGGTCGGGCTGCTGCGCACCGTGCTGTTCGCCCCGGAGGACCTCGCCCTGGTGCGCGGCGACCCCTCCGAGCGCCGCCGCTTCCTCGACGACCTGCTCGTGCTGCGCGCCCCGCGGCTGGCGGGCGTCCGCGCCGACTACGAGCGGGTGCTCAAGCAGCGCAACGCCCTGCTCAAGACCGCCTTCCTCGCCCGGCGCTCGGGCGGCGGCGACATGCGGACCCTCGACGTCTGGGACGCGCACCTGGCCCGCACCGGCTCGGAGCTGCTGGCCGCCCGCCTGCGCCTCGTCGACGACCTCGCCCCGCACGTCGCGAAGGCGTACGCCGAGGTGTCCGCCGGGCAGGGCGAGCCGGGCCTGTCCTACCGCTCGTCGCTGGGCGACGCGTTCCCCGGCGTCGCCGAGGAGGCGGTGCTGTCGGCGGCGCTGCTGTCCGAGCTGGCGCGGGTGCGGCCGCAGGAGGTGGAGCGGGGCGTGTCGCTCGTCGGGCCGCACCGCGACGAGCTGGTGCTCGCGCTCGGCGACCTGCCGGTCAAGGGCTACGCGTCGCACGGCGAGTCGTGGTCGTTCGCGCTGGCGCTGCGGCTGGCCAGCTGGCACCTGCTGCGCGGCGACGCCCCCGAGGGCGACGGCGAGCCGGTGCTCGTGCTCGACGACGTCTTCGCCGAGCTCGACGTCGGCCGGCGCGAGCGCCTGGCGTCGCTGGTCAGCGGGGCCGGTCAGGTGCTCGTCACGGCCGCGGTCGCCGGCGACGTGCCGGAGCAGCTCGTCGGCGGCCGCTACGACGTGCACCAGGGGGTGGTCACGCGTGTCCGGTGACGCCCCGGCCGACCCGCCCGAGGTTCCACGTGGAACCGGCCCCGACCTCGCCCGCGCCGCCCTGGCGGCCGCCAAGGCGCGGGCCCGCGAGCGCGGCACCGCCCCGCGGGCGCCCCGCCGCGCCGGACCGGCGCCGCGGCAGGCCGGCGACGCCCGCGACCCGATGGCCTTCGGCGCGGCCATCCAGCGGCTCGTCGCGGACCGCGGGTGGGAGGCGACGACGTCGGCCGCCCGCGTGGTCGGGGAGTGGGACCGCCTGGTGGGGCCGGAGATCGCCGACCACTGCCGCCCGGCCTCGCTCGTCGACGGCGAGCTGGTGCTGGTCGCCGAGTCGTCGGCCTGGGCCACCCAGCTGCGGCTGCTCACCCGCACGCTGGTGCGCCGGCTCGAGGAGGCGGTGGGCCCGGGCGTGGTGAGCACGATCGTCGTCCGCGGCCCGGCCCAGCCGGACTGGCGGCACGGGCCGCGCCGGGTGCGCGGTCGCGGCCCGCGCGACACGTACGGCTGACCACGCGGGCACGGACGACGCGGGCACTGGCGCCCGGCTCTGGCGCCGCCTGGGGCGGCCTGCCGGTCGTCGGTAGGGGACCACGGGAGCGGGCCCCGCGCGCCGCACGCGGCTCCACAGGCGGCGTGGTGCGCCTGGCACTGCGGTGATCGGGGATACACTGGTCGTGCACCCCCGGCGGGAGCGCCACCGCCGGTGCGCGCCCCGCTCCCCGTGCCGACCCGCGAGCCCGCGGGAGAGCGGAGCACCCGAGCCGATGCCCGAGGCCGTCCCCGACGCCGCCAGCACCGCCCCCCACACCCCCGACGCCGGCGCCCCCGACGCCCCGGCCGTCCCCAGCACCGTCGCGCCCGCGCCGACCTCGGCGCCCGGCCCGGGCTACAGCGCCTCCAGCATCACCGTGCTCGAGGGCCTCGAGGCCGTCCGCAAGCGCCCGGGCATGTACATCGGGTCGACCGGCGAGCGCGGCCTGCACCACCTGGTCTACGAGGTCGTCGACAACGCCGTCGACGAGGCGCTCGCCGGCCACTGCGACACCATCACGGTGACCCTGCTGGCCGACGGCGGCGTGCGCGTCACCGACAACGGCCGCGGCATCCCCGTCGACATGCACCCGGTGGAGAACCGGCCGGCGGTCGAGCTGGTGCTCACCACCCTGCACGCCGGCGGCAAGTTCGACGGCGAGAGCTACGCCGTCTCCGGCGGGCTCCACGGCGTCGGCGTCTCGGTGGTCAACGCGCTGTCGACGCGGCTCGAGGTCGAGATCCGCCGCGACGGCTGGGTCTGGGACCAGACGTACACGCGGTCGGTGCCGGGCGAGCTGCGCCGGGGCGCGGCGACCGAGGAGCACGGCACCACGGTGTCGTTCTGGGCCGACGCCGAGATCTTCAGCGAGACCACGACGTACTCGCACGACACGCTGCACCGCCGGCTGCAGGAGATGGCGTTCCTCAACAAGGGGCTGTCCATCACCCTGACCGACGCGCGCGGCGACGAGCTGGTCACCGAGACGTTCCTCTACCCGGGCGGCCTCGAGGACTTCGTGCGCCACCTCAACGGGCCCAAGGGCGACCCGGTGCACGCCTCGATCATCGGCTTCACCAGCGAGACCTCCGGCATGAGCCTCGAGCTGGCGATGCAGTGGATGGAGAAGAGCTACTCCGAGGCCGTCCACACCTTCGCCAACACGATCAACACCCACGAGGGCGGCGCCCACGAGGAGGGCTTCCGCGCGGCGCTCACCAGCACCGTCAACTCCTGGGCGCGCGCCAAGGGCCACCTCAAGGAGAAGGAGCCCAACCTCGAGGGCTCCGACATCCGCGAGGGCCTCACCGCGATCATCAGCCTCAAGCTGGCGAACCCGCAGTTCGAGGGCCAGACCAAGACCAAGCTCGGCAACTCCGAGGCCAAGACGTTCGTGCAGCAGCAGCTCAACGAGCAGCTGCGCGACTGGTTCGACCGCAACCCCACCGAGGGCAAGTCGATCGTCGTCAAGGCGACGCAGGCGGCCCGCGCCCGCCAGGCGGCGCGCCAGGCCCGCGACCTCACCCGGCGCAAGGGGCTGCTCGAGTCGAGCTCGCTGCCCGGCAAGCTCGCCGACTGCCAGTCCACCGACCCCGCGCTGTCCGAGCTGTACGTCGTCGAGGGGGACTCGGCCGGCGGCTCGGCCAAGGGCGGCCGCGACTCGAAGTTCCAGGCGATCCTGCCGATCCGCGGGAAGATCCTCAACGTCGAGAAGGCCCGCATCGACCGCGTCCTCAAGAACACCGAGGTCCAGGCGATGATCACCGCGCTGGGCACCGGCATCCACGAGGAGTTCGACGTCAGCAAGCTGCGCTACCACAAGGTGGTGCTCATGGCCGACGCCGACGTCGACGGCCAGCACATCCGGACGCTGCTGCTCACGCTGCTGTTCCGCTTCATGCGCCCGCTCGTCGAGGGCGGCTACGTCTACCTCGCCCAGCCGCCGCTGTACAAGATCAAGTGGAACGGCGGCGACGTGCAGTACTGCTACTCCGACCGCGAGCGCGACGGCCTCGTCGCCGCGGGCCAGGAGGCCGGCAAGAAGCTGCCCAAGAGCGGCGAGGCGATCCAGCGCTTCAAGGGCCTCGGCGAGATGAACGCCGACGAGCTGTGGAGCACCACCATGGACCCGGCGCACCGCGTGCTGCTCCAGGTCACGCTCGAGGACGCCCTCATCGCCGACGAGCTGTTCTCCGTGCTCATGGGCGAGGACGTCGAGGCCCGTCGCAACTTCATCCAGCGCAACGCCAAGGACGTGCGGTTCCTCGACATCTAGTCGAGCGCCCGTCCTGCCGCCGCACCGCCTGACGTGTTCCACGTGGAACGCGCACCCCGAGAGGTGACCGAGTGACCGAGGTCCTGCCCCCGCCGCCTCCCGGCGACCGCGTCGAGCCCCGCGGGCTCGAGGTCGAGATGCAGCAGTCCTACCTCGACTACGCGATGTCCGTCATCGTCGGCCGCGCCCTGCCCGACGTCCGCGACGGGCTCAAGCCGGTGCACCGGCGCGTGCTCTACGCGATGTACGACGGCGGCTACCGCCCCGACCGCGGCTACTTCAAGTGCGCCCGCGTCGTGGGCGACGTCATGGGCAACTACCACCCCCACGGCGACACCTCGATCTACGACGCCCTCGTGCGCCTGACGCAGCCCTGGTCGCTGCGCTACCCGATGGTCGACGGCAACGGCAACTTCGGCTCGCCCGGCAACGACCCGCCGGCGGCCCAGCGCTACACCGAGTGCCGGCTGCAGCCGCTGGCCATGGAGATGCTGCGCGACATCGACCAGGAGACGGTCGACTTCACCGGCAACTACGACGGCCGCTCGCTCGAGCCCTCGGTGCTGCCCAGCCGCATCCCGAACCTGCTCGTCAACGGCTCGGCCGGCATCGCGGTCGGCATGGCCACCAACATCCCGCCGCACAACCTGCGCGAGGTGGCCTCGGGCGTGCAGTGGCTGCTCGAGCACCCGGACGCCGGCGACGAGGCGCTGCTCGACGCGCTGCTGGCGCGCGTGCAGGGCCCGGACTTCCCGACCGGCGCCCTCATCGTCGGCCGCGACGGCATCGCGGAGGCCTACCGCACCGGCCGCGGCTCGATCCGCATGCGGGCCGTCGTCGACGTCGACGAGGACGCCCGCGGGCGCACGATCCTCGTGGTGACCGAGCTGCCGTACCAGGTGAACCCCGACAACCTCGCGCAGGCGATCGCCGACGGCGTGCGCGACGGCCGGCTCACCGGCATCGCCGACGTCCGCGACGAGGGCAGCGCCCGCGTCGGCCAGCGCCTGGTCATCGTGCTCAAGCGCGACGCCGTCGCCAAGGTCGTCCTCAACAACCTCTACAAGCACACGCAGCTGCAGACGACCTTCGGCGCCAACATGCTGTCGATCGTCGACGGGGTGCCCCGCACGCTGCGGCTCGACGAGATGGTGCGGGCGTACGTCGCCCACCAGGTCGACGTCATCGTGCGCCGCACGCGCTTCCGCCTGCGCAAGGCCGAGGAGCGCGCGCACATCCTGCGCGGCTACGCCAAGGCCCTGGACCGGCTGGACGACGTCATCGCGCTCATCCGCGCCGCGGACAGCGCCGACGCCGCCCTGCTCCAGCTGCAGCAGCTGCTCGACATCGACGAGCTCCAGGCGCGGGCCATCCTCGACATGCAGCTGCGCCGGCTGGCCGCCCTGGAGCGCCAGCGCATCCTCGACGAGCTGGCCGAGCGCGAGGCCGAGATCGCCGACCTCGAGGCGATCCTGGCCGACCCGGGCCGCCAGCGGCGCATCATCGGCGAGGAGCTTACCGAGATCGTCGACCGCTACGGCGACGACCGGCGCACGCGGATCATCGCCTTCGAGGGCGACATGAGCGCCGAGGACCTCATCGCGCAGGAGGACGTCGTCGTCTCGGTGACGCGCGGCGGCTACGCCAAGCGCACCCGCACCGACCTCTACCGCTCGCAGCACCGCGGCGGCAAGGGCACCAAGGGGGCGTCGCTCAAGCTCGACGACATCGTCGAGCACTTCTTCGTGACGACGACCCACCACTGGATCCTGTTCTTCACCAACCAGGGCCGCGTCTACCGGGCGCGCGCGCACGAGCTGCCCGAGGGCGCCCGCGACGCCCGCGGCTCGCACGTCGCCAACGTGCTGGCCTTCCAGCCGGGGGAGCGCATCGCGCAGGTCATGGACATCCGCGACTACGACGTCGCGCCCTACCTCGTGCTCGCCACCCGCGACGGGCTGGTGAAGAAGACGTCGCTGCGCGAGTACGACAACGGCCGCAGCAGCGGGCTCATCGCCATCAACCTGCGCGAGGGCGACGAGCTCATCGCCGCGGCGCTCATCGGCGCCGACGACGACCTGCTGCTCGTCAGCCAGCGCGGCCAGTCGGTGCGCTTCCACGCGGACGACGACGCCCTGCGGCCGATGGGCCGCGCGACGTCGGGCGTGAAGGGCATCGGCCTGCGCGACGACGACGCGCTGCTGGCCATGGTCGTGGCCACCGAGGACGACGTGGCCCTGCTGGTCGTCACCGACGGCGGCTTCGGCAAGCGCACCGCGCTGTCGCAGTACCCCGTGCACAAGCGCGGCGGCTTCGGCGTGAAGACCATCAACCTCGACGAGAGGCGCGGCCGCCTGGCCGGCGCGCTGGTCGTCCGGGAGACCGACGAGGTCTTCCTGGTCAGCAGCAACGGCGTGGTCATCCGCTTCTCGGTCGCGGCGTCGCTGCCGCGGCTGCTGTCGCGGGCGACCTCCGGGGTCACGCTCATGACGCTCGCCGGCGACGCCACCGTGGTCTCGGTCGCCCGCAACGGCGAGGCGGAGGCCGAGGTCGAGGAGGCGCTGGAGGCCGCCGGGGCGGCGACCGGCGCGGCACCCGGGCTCGCCGACGCGGACGGCGACGTGGCACCCTCGCCGGACGACGCGGACGCCGCGGCGGGGGAGGACGGCCCGGAGGCCGCCGACGCCGCGGGCGACCTCGACGCGCCTGACGCACCTGACCCGGACGCGCAGGCCGACACCGACGGCGAGGACGCATGACCGAGGACCGCGGAGCCGGCGCCCCCGCGCCGGCCCAGGGCGACGCGACCCGGCCGCCCGCCGACGGGCGCGCCCCGGCCGGCGCCGCTCCCACGGAGGCGCTCGACA
>CANKBT010000140.1 GCA_947479995.1 Frankiaceae bacterium
CCGCTGCCGCTGCGCGACGACCGGCCGCTGGCCGACCGCGCCGAGGCGGCCGCCGCGCTCGCGCGGGTCACCGCGCCGGCGCTCGTCGTCGGCCAGGCGGGCGACGACCTGCACCCGCTGGCCGTCGCCCGCGACCTCGCCGGCCTGCTGCCGGGCGCGCGCCTGCTGGAGCTGCCCCCCGGCGGCGTGTTCTGGACGGCCGCCCGCCGGCTGCAGGACGCGCTCGCCGCCCACACCGACGACCTGCTGGAGACCGCATGAGCACCGCACTGCTGGAGGGCCGGAGCCTGCTCGTCACGGGCGTGCTCACCGAGCGCTCGATCGCCTACGCCGTCGCGCAGCTGGCCGCCGAGCAGGGCGCGACCGTCGTGCTGTCCGGGTTCGGCCGCGGCCTCGGCGTGACGCGCCGGCTGGCCCGGCGCCTGCCCGGCGACCCGCCCGTGCTCGAGCTCGACGTCACCTCCGAGGCGCACCTCGCGGCCCTGCCCGAGGCGCTGCTCGCGCACGTCGACGGCCTCGACGGCGTGCTGCACGCGATCGGCTACGCGCCGCCCGCCGCGCTCGGCAAGGGCGTGCTGCAGACGCCGTGGGACGACGTCGGCGTCGCGCTGCAGGTCTCGACGTGGAGCTACGTCGCCCTCGCCCGCGCCTGCCTGCCGCTGCTGCGGCGCGGCGGGTCGTACGTCGGGCTCGACTTCGACGCGCGCGTCGCCTGGCCGGCGTACGACTGGATGGGCGTGGCCAAGGCGGGGCTGGAGTCGGCGAACCGCTACCTGGCGCGCGACCTCGGCGAGCACGGCGTGCGCAGCAACCTCGTCGCCGCCGGTCCGCTGCGCACCATGGCGGCCCGGTCCATCCCGGGCTTCGGCGAGTTCGAGCGGGTGTGGGGCGAGCGCGCGCCGCTCGGCTGGTCGGTCGACGACGCGACGCCGGTCGCGCGCGCGTGCGTCGCGCTGCTGTCGGACTGGTTCCCGGCGACCACGGGCACCGTCGTGCACGTCGACGGCGGGGTGCACGCGGTCGGGGCCTGAGCCGCGCCGGGCCGTGCCGTGGCGCGGTGCGGCGCGCCGTGCGGCACAGTGCTCCCGTGGACCGGGAGGCGCGCGCCAGGGCGCTGGAGCAGGCGGTGGCGCAGGAGGTCGAGCTCGGCGCGCGCGTGCTGGAGCAGGACCGCTTCACCGCGACCGTCCGCGTCGAGCAGCGCACGCGGCACCTCGTGCACCTGCTGGCGACGCTCGTGACCCTCGGGCTGTGGGCGCCGGCCTGGCTGACGCTCGTCGTGTCGCGCTCGCTGCTGTCGCGCGACCTGCGCGTCGACGTCGACAAGACCGGCCGCGTGACCCGCACGCAGGTCAGGGGGCTGGGCACGCAGCGCTGAGCCAGACTGTCGGCATGCCCGTCGACCGCCTGCTGCCCTCCCGCGACGCCGAGGACCTGCTGGCCCTCGTGCGCGACCTCGCCGACGCCGAGCTGCGGCCGGTCGCCGCGCAGCACGAGCGCGAGGAGCGCTTCCCGCGCGAGGTGTTCCGGCTGCTCGGCAAGAGCGGGCTGCTGGGCCTGCCCTACGCCGAGGAGCTCGGCGGCGGCGGCCAGTCCTACGAGGTCTACCTGCAGGTGCTCGAGGAGCTCGGCGCCCGCTGGGCCAGCGTCGCGGTCGGCGTGAGCGTGCACGGCCTGACCTGCTTCCCGCTCGCCGAGTACGGCACGCCGGAGCAGCAGCAGCGCTGGCTGCCCGACATGCTCGGCGGCGAGCTGCTCGGGGCGTACTGCCTGTCCGAGGCCGACGCGGGCAGCGACCCGGCGGCGATGCGCACCCGCGCCACCGAGGTCGACGGCGGCTGGCGGGTCGACGGCGTCAAGGCCTGGGTGACGCACGGCGGGCACGCCGACTTCTACACGTCGATGCTGCGCACGAGCGACGACGGCGGCCGGGGCATCTCGTGCTTCCTGGTGCCCGGGGACGCCGCGGGGCTGTCGGCCGACAAGCCCGAGGACAAGATGGGGCTGACCGGCTCGGCGACCGCCACGGTGCGCTTCGACGGCGTGCGGGTCGACCCCGACCGCCTGGTCGGCGCGCGCGGCCAGGGGCTGCCCATCGCGCTGGCGGCGCTCGACGCCGGGCGCCTCGGCATCGCCGCGGTCGCGGTGGGGCTCGCGCAGGGGGCGCTCGACGACGCGCTGGCGTACGCCAAGGAGCGGCAGGCGTTCGGCAAGCCGATCGTCGAGCACCAGGGGCTGGCGTTCCTGCTCGCCGACATGGAGGCGGCGGTGCACTCGGCGCGCGCCACCTACCTCGACGCGGCGCGCCGCAAGGACGCCGGCCGCCCGTACGCCCGGCAGGCGTCGGTCGCCAAGCTGATCGCGACCGACGCCGCGATGCGGGTGACGACCGACGCCGTGCAGGTGCTGGGCGGCTACGGCTACACGCGGGACTTCGCCGTCGAGCGCTACATGCGCGAGGCCAAGGTCATGCAGATCTTCGAGGGCACCAACCAGATCCAGCGGGTGGTCATCAGCCGGCACCTGGCGAAGGCCGCCCGCTAGCGCCAGGCGGGCGTGCGAACGGCGGTTCACACGCGCGATAGCGTCCGCCGCGTGACCGCACCCGCCCTGCGCATCGCCAACTGCTCCGGCTTCTACGGCGACCGCCTCAGCGCCATGCGCGAGCAGCTCGAGGGCGGCGAGGTCGACGTCGTCACCGGCGACTACCTCGCCGAGCTGACGATGCTCATCCTCGGCAAGGCCCGCATGAAGGACGCCGACAAGGGCTGGGCCACGACCTTCCTGCGCCAGCTGCAGGACTGCCTCGCCCTCGCGCTCGAGCGCGGCGTCAAGGTCGTGAGCAACGCCGGCGGCCTCAACCCGCAGGGGCTGCGCGCGGCGGTCGAGGCGCTCGGCCTCGGGGCCAGGGTCGCGACCGTCTCCGGCGACGACGTGCTCGGCCGCGACGTCGGCGTGCCCGGCGACCTGCTCACCGCCAACGCCTACCTCGGGTGCTGGGGCGTCGTGCGCGCGCTCGAGGCCGGCGCCGACGTCGTCGTCACGGGCCGGGTCACCGACGCCAGCCTCGTCGTGGGGCCGGCCGCCTGGCACCACGGCTGGACGCGCGACGACCTCGACGCGCTCGCCGGCGCGACCGTCGCCGGGCACGTGCTCGAGTGCGGCACGCAGGCCACCGGCGGCAACTTCAGCCTGTTCACCGACCTGCCCGAGGGCGCCGTCGACCGGCCCGCGTTCCCGCTCGCCGAGGTCGACGCCGACGGCTCGTTCGTCGTCACCAAGCACGAGGGCACCGGCGGCGCGGTCACCGTCGCGACCGTCACCGAGCAGCTGCTCTACGAGCTCACCGGCACCCGCTACGGCGGCCCCGACGTCGTCACCCGCTTCGACGACCTGCGCCTCGAGCAGCAGGGGCCCGACCGCGTGCGGGTCACCGGCGCCCGCGGCCTCGCGCCGAGCGGGCGGCTCAAGGTCGCCACCAACCGGCTCGGCGGCTTCCGCAACACGATGGTGCTCCCCCTCGTCGGGCTGCACGTCGAGCAGAAGGCCGCGCTGCTGCAGCGCCAGCTCGCGCCGGTGCTCGAGGGCATCGCCGAGGTCGACGTCGCGCTCGCCCGCACCGACCGGCCCGACGCCGACGTGCAGGAGGAGGCCGCCGCGCTGCTGCGCGTCACGGTCAAGGACCCCGACAGCGCCAAGGTCGGGCGCGGCTTCACCGCCCCCGTCGTCGAGCTCGGCCTCGCGTCGATCCCCGGCTTCCACTCGACCGCCGCGCCGCCCGCCCCAAGCGCCTACGGCGTCTACGCGCCGGGCTGGGTCGACGCCGCCGACGTGCCCGCCGTCGTCGGCCTGCCCGACGGCACGACCGTCGAGGTCGCGCACGCGCCGCCGTCGCGCACGCCCGTCGACGACGGCGCGGCCCCCGAGGCGCCGCCGCTGCCCGCCGGCCCGACGCGCCGCGTGCCGCTCGGCACGGTGGCCGGCGCGCGCAGCGGCGACAAGGGCGGCGCGGCGACGCTCGGCGTCTACGGCCGCGACGACGCGACGTACGCCTGGCTGGCCGCGACGCTCACCCCGGAGCGCCTGCAGGAGCTGCTGCCCGAGACCGCGCCGCTCGTCGTCACCCGCGAGCTGCTGCCGACGCTGCGCGCGGTGCTGTTCCAGGTCGAGGGCGTGCTCGGCGAGGGCGCGGCGTCCGGCACGCGCTTCGACGCGCAGGCCAAGTCGATCGGCGAGTGGCTGCGCAGCCGCGTCGTCGACGTGCCCGAGGCGCTGCTCGCGTGAGCGCCAACCGGGAGGCCCTGCTCGAGCGGCTGGCCGAGCTCGACGAGGTGCGCGCCCAGGCCAACCTCGGCGGCAGCCAGCGCTCGGTCAACCGCCACCGCGCGCGCGGCAAGCTGACGGTGCGCGAGCGCATCGAGCTGCTGCTCGACCGCGACAGCCCGTTCCTCGAGCTCAGCCCGTACGCCGCCTGGGGCACCGACTTCCCGGTCGGCGCGAGCGTGGTCACCGGCATCGGCGTCGTCGAGGGCGTCGAGGTCGTCGTCAGCGCCAACGACCCGACGGTGCGCGGCGGCACGAGCAACCCGTACACGCTGCGCAAGCTCGGCCGGGCCAACGACATCGCGCGCGCCAACCGGCTGCCGTTCGTCTCGCTCGTCGAGTCCGGCGGCGCCGACCTGCCGACGCAGAGCGAGATCTTCATCCCCGGCGGGCGCGGCTTCCGCGACCTCACGCAGCTGTCGGCCGCGGGGGTGCCGACCGTCGCGCTGGTCTTCGGCAACTCGACTGCCGGCGGCGCGTACGTGCCCGGCATGAGCGACCACGTCGTCATGGTCGACGGCCGCAGCAAGGTCTTCCTCGCCGGGCCGCCGCTGGTGAAGATGGCCACCGGCGAGGACGCCGACGACGAGTCGCTCGGCGGCGCCTCGATGCACGCCACCGTCTCGGGCAGCGCCGACCACCTCGCCGTCGACGAGGTCGACGCCATCCGCCTCGGGCGCCAGGTCGTGCGCCACCTCAACTGGCGCAAGCACGGGCCCGGCCCGACGCGGCCCGCCGACCCGCCGCTGCGCGACGCCGAGGAGCTGCTCGACCTCGCGCCGAGCGACCTGCGCCAGCCGCTCGACCCGCGCGACGTGCTCGCGTGCGTGCTCGACGGCAGCCGCTTCGACGAGCACAAGCCGCTCTACGGCGACTCGCTCGTCACCGGCTGGGGGAGCGTCCACGGCTACCCGGTCGGCGTGCTGGCCAACAGCCGCGGCGTGCTGTTCCGCGAGGACGCGCAGAAGGCCGCGCAGTTCATCCAGCTGGCCAACCAGGTCGACGTCCCGCTGCTGTTCCTGCAGAACACCACCGGCTACATGGTCGGCGTCGACTACGAGCGCGGCGGCATCATCAAGGCCGGCGCGCAGATGATCAACGCGGTGAGCAACAGCCGCGTCCCGCACCTCACGCTCAACATCGGCGCGTCGTACGGCGCCGGCAACTACGGCATGTGCGGGCGGGCGTACGACCCCCGCTTCCTGTTCTCCTGGCCCAACGCCAAGAGCGCGGTGATGGGCCCGGCGCAGCTGGCCGGCGTGCTCGACATCGTCGGCCGCGCGAGCGCGGCGGCGCAGGGGCGCGACTACGACGAGGAGTCGGCGGCGCTCATGAAGGCGGCGGTCGAGCAGCAGATCGAGGCGGAGTCGCTGGCGCTGTTCCTGTCCGGCCGGCTCTACGACGACGGCATCATCGACCCGCGCGACACCCGCACGGTGCTCGGCCTCGCGCTGTCGGCGGTGCACACCGCGCCGGTGCAGGGCGTGCGCGACGGCTGGGGGGTGTTCCGGCTGTGACACGGCTGACCGCCCCGATCACCTGCCTGCTCGTCGCGAACCGCGGCGAGATCGCCCGCCGCGTCATGACCACCGCGCGGGCGATGGGCGTGCGCACCGTCGCGGTCTTCTCCGACGCGGACGCCGGCGCGCCGTTCGTGCGCGAGGCCGACCTCGCGGTGCGGCTGCCCGGCAGCACGCCCGCCGAGACCTACCTGCGCGGCGACCTCGTCGTGGCCGCGGCCCTGCGTGCGGGCGCCGACGCGGTGCACCCCGGCTACGGCTTCCTGTCCGAGAGCGCGGGCTTCGCCCGGGCGGTGCAGGACGCCGGGCTCACCTGGGTCGGCCCCTCGCCGGAGGCGGTCGAGGCGATGGGCAGCAAGCTCGCCGCCAAGGAGCTCATGGCGGCCGCCGGCGTGCCGGTGCTGCCCTCGGTCGACGCGACCGGCCTGTCCGGCGCGTCGCTGCGGGAGGCCGCCGACGGCGTCGGCTGGCCGCTGCTCGTCAAGGCGTCGTTCGGCGGCGGCGGCCGCGGCATGCGCGAGGTGCGCGACCCGGCCGGCCTCGAGGAGGCGGTCGAGGGCGCCCGGCGCGAGGCGGCCTCCGCCTTCGGCGACGGCACCGTCTTCCTCGAGCGGCTCGTCGAGCGCCCGCGGCACGTCGAGGTGCAGGTCTTCGGCGACACGCACGGCACGGTCGTCGCGCTGCACGAGCGGGAGTGCTCCGTGCAGCGGCGCCACCAGAAGGTCGTCGAGGAGGCGCCGTCGCCCGCGGTCGACGCCGACCTGCGCGCGCGCCTGGCCGACGCGGCGGTCACCGCCGCGCGCACCCTGGCGTACGTGGGGGCGGGCACGGTCGAGTTCCTCCTCGACGCCGACGGCTCGTTCTGGTTCCTCGAGGTCAACACCCGCCTGCAGGTCGAGCACCCCGTCACCGAGGCCGTCACGGGGCTCGACCTCGTGCGCCTGCAGCTCGAGGTCGCGCAGGGCGCCGCGCTGCCGCCGGTGCCGGAGATCCGCGGGCACGCGGTCGAGGTGCGCCTCTACGCCGAGGACCCCGCCCGCGGCTGGCTGCCGCAGTCGGGCGTGCTGTCGGCGTTCGACGTGCCGCACGCGAGCGCCTTCGCCTGGCCCGGCCACGGCGTGCGGCTCGACAGCGGCGTCGAGGCCGGCAGCGAGGTCGGCGTGCACTACGACCCGATGCTCGCCAAGGTCATCGCCTGGGGCCCCGACCGCACGTCCGCCTCGCGCGCCCTCGCCGGCGCGCTCGCGCAGGCCCGGCTGCACGGCCTCACCACCAACCGCGACCTGCTCGTGCGGGTGCTGCGGTCGCCGGAGTTCCTCGCGGGCGACACCGACACCGGGCTGCTCGACCGCTTCGACCTCGGCACGCCGCTCGTCGACGAGGCCGCCCGGCGCCTGCACCTGCTCGCGGCCGCCCTCGCCGGCGCGGCCGCCCGCCGCGCCGGCGCGACCGTGCTGGCCGGGCTGCCGTCCGGCTGGCGCAGCAACCCCACGCAGCCGCAGCGCACGCCGTACGAGGACGGCGTCGTCACGTACGGCCTCGGCGCCCCGGCCGTCGACGGCGAGCCGCTCGACGTGACGGTGCTCAGCGCCGGCCCGACCGAGGTCGTGCTCGAGCACGGCGGCGTCGTGCTGCGCTGCGCCGTGCACCTCGACGGCGCGACCGCGCACGTCGACTCCGCGCACGGCGGCACCACGCACGTGGAGCTGCCGCGCTTCCCCGACCCGACCGCGACGGCCGCGCCCGGCTCGCTCGCGGCGACGATGCCCGGCACGGTCACGCGCGTGGCGGTCGCCGACGGCGACCGGGTCGACGCCGGCCAGCTCGTCTGCGTGCTCGAGGCGATGAAGATGGAGCACCCGGTCACCGCGCCCACCGCCGGCACGGTCACCGGCCTCGCGGTCGCGGTCGGCGACCAGGTGCGCACCGGCCAGGTGCTGGCGGTCGTCGAGGCCTGACGCGGC
>CANKBT010000141.1 GCA_947479995.1 Frankiaceae bacterium
ACGGAGGTCCCCGCGGACGAGATGCTCGGCGACAACCTGTGGGAGCCGGTGCCCGGCGACCACGGCGCCCGCGGCCGCTTCAGCGACCAGGCCAGCGACACGAGCGCGTACGAGCGGGTCATGGCCCTGCAGCGCCGCGCGCGGTCGGCCTCCGACGGCGTGACGCGGGCCGGCCTGGCCGTCGCCGCGAAGGCGCTCAAGGCCCCGGCGGCCCTGCTCAGCCGCTAGGCGGCCGGCGCGGGACGCGTCCGGCCGTGCCGCCCTCTGCGGTCTGCGGACCGGCGCGGGCCGCGGTGACCCGGGCGGGCGTCAGCCCACGAACTCCCAGTGCCACGGCTCGGGCTTGCTGCCGCCCGGCTCGGCCCACGACGGGTGCACCCAGCCGAAGCGCGGCGCGTTGGCCTTCATCCACTGGTACGCCGGGGTGCCGAAGCTCTGCACGCCGCCGCAGAAGTCGACCGCGATGCCCCAGCCGTGGTTGCTCGTGCCGGGCACGGCGGCCAGGCCGGGCTTGCGCTGGTAGACGTCGACCTGCGCGGCGTACGACCGGTAGGAGTCGGTGACGCACAGGCCGCCGCCGTAGGCCGCGTTGAGCTCCTTGAAGGCCGCCGCGGCGTCGGCGCGCAGCGCGTGGCCGGGCACGCCGATCGGGCAGAGCGCGCTCGCCGGCAGGAAGCCGTTGGCGTACGCCGCGGTCGACGTGCCGCCGTCGCAGGTCGGGATGACGGCCGAGGAGACGACCGGGCGGCGGGCCGCGGCGGCGGCCGCGGCGGCGAGCCGGGCCTCCTCCTCGAGCGCGGCGGCGCGGGCGGCCTCGGCGGCCTCGAGCTGCGCGGCGGCGGCCGACAGCTGCACCTCGATCTCGCCGGCGCGGCGCTGCAGGTCGCTCACCTGCACGGCGATGCGCTGCTCCTCGGCGGCCGCCTCGGCCTCGAGCTGCTCGGCCTCGACGACCAGGCCCTCGGCCTCGACGCGCTTGGCGTCGGCGGTGCGCAGCACGTCCTGCTGGTCGCCGCGGACGTGCTTGAGCTCGGCCGACGCGAGCGCCGCATCGGTGAGGGCGGCGCCGCGCTGGGCGCCGAGCACGAGCTGCAGGTCGCTGGGGGTCGGGCGGGTGTAGTCCTGGCGCACGATGACGGCGAGCTGCGCGCGGGCCGCCTCGGCCTCGCGCTGGGCCTGCTCGGCGGCGGCACGGGTGCGGTCGGCGTCGGCGCGGACGGCGGCCAGGCGGGCGCGGCCCTCCTCGAGGGCCTGCGTGCCGGCGAGCAGCTCGGCGGTGGCCGCCTCGACCTGGGCGCGCAGCGCGTCGACCTGCGACTGGGCGGCCGCGACGGCCGCCTCGCTGCCGGGGCCCTCGACGGAGGTCGCGGCGCCGGCCGGGACGGCGCCGGTGGAGACCACGCCGAGCACGGCGGCCAGGGCGAGCACCGGGGCGAGCAGGCGGGAGCGCATGGGCACCGACGCTACCTGCGCGCCCCGTGCCCCGCGCCGCTTCCGGGCAGTCCGGTCAGACCTGTCTGTCACACGACCGTCATCGGCACGACCCGCGGACGACGTGAGGACCAGATCGGTCACACCCGGTTGGCGGCACCGCCCGCGCCGACGGGGCGGGTGACCTCGGCGGCGCCGGCCGCGACGATCTCCGCCTCGGCCTGCTCCAGCCCGCGGGCGCCGAGCGGGATCACCGTCGGCAGCAGCCCGCGGACGCCGGCGACGCCGCGCACCCACTTCTGCGCGTAGACGTGCGACGAGCGGCGCCCGATGCCGTCCGCGAGGCGCACGACGGCCGGGGCCAGCGGGTAGGTGCGGCCGAACGGCCCGGCCAGGCCCTGGCGCATGCTGCTGAGCCCGGGGCGGGCGTCGACGCCGCGCACCATGTCGGTGTCGGTGAAGGCGAGGTAGCCGACGCCGACCCGCACGCCGTGGTGGCGCAGCTCGCCCTGCAGCGAGTGCGCGAAGGCCTCGGCGCCGGCCTTGCTGGCGCAGTACGCGCTCATGAACGGCGCGTGCGTCATCGCCGCGAGCGAGGCGATCTGCAGCACGTAGCCCTTGCTCTGCACCAGCGCCGGCAGGAAGGCACGCACCGTGCGGATGCTGCCGAGCAGGTTGACCTCGATGCACTTCTCGTACGAGCCGGGGTCGGCGAGCAGCAGCGGCCCCGCCGAGGCGATGCCGGCGTTGGCGACCACGACGTCGACCCGCCCGAAGTCGGCGACGACCGCCGCGGCCGCGGCCGTGAGGGCCGCGTCGTCGGTGACGTCGACGTCGTACGCCCGGCTGCCGGGCAGCTCCGCCGCGACGGCGGCCAGCTCGGCCGGCTCGAGGCCGAGCAGCGCGACGCGGGCGCCGCGGGTCGTCAGCTCGCGGGCGAGCTCCTTGCCGACGCCGCGGGCGCCGCCGGTGACGACGACGACCTGACCGGTCACGTCGCCCTTGCCGAAGCGGGAGCGGCTCACGCGGCGACCTCCTGCGGGGTGCGGACCGGGCGGGTGTCGTACGCCTCGACCGGGAAGCGGCGGACCATGCGGCGGAACAGGAAGGTGAACGTCGGCCACAGCGTGGTGTTGCGGCCGTGGGCGTCGCGGTACCAGGAGGCGCAGCCGCCGGCGTTCCAGACGGTGCCCTCGAGGTCGCGCTGGACGTCGGCGTTGAAGGCCTGCTGGGCCTCCGGCTTGGGCTCCACGGCGGCGATGCCGCGGGCGCGCATGGTGCGCAGGGCGTCCAGGAGGTACTCCACCTGGCTCTCGATGATGTAGATGATCGAGCTGTGCCCGAGGCCGGTGTTGGGGCCGACGAGGAAGAACAGGTTGGGGAAGCCGACGACGGTCGTTCCGTGCAGGGCCTGCATGCCCGTGGTCGCCCAGTGCTCGGCGAGCGTGCGGCCGTCGGTGCCGAGGGTGCGGTCGGCGATCGGCTGCTCGTTGATCTTGAAGCCGGTGCCCCAGATGATCGTGTCGACCTCGTGTACCGTGCGCGTGCCGTCGCCGTCGACCGTGACGACGCCCTCGGGGACGATCTCGACGATCGCGTCGGTGACGACGTCGGCGTTCGGCTCGTTGAGCGCCTTGAAGTAGTGGTTGCTCATGAGGATGCGCTTGCAGCCCGCCCGGTAGGTCGGCGTGAGCTTGGCGCGCAGCACCGGGTCGTCGATCTGCTTGGCCATGAGGCGCTTGGAGCGCAGCTCGACGAGCTTCATGAGCTCGGTGCGGTACTTGAACGCCAGGATGAAGCCCTCGTGCCCGCTGTAGATCGAGGCGCGGGTGAGCCGCTGCAGGGCCGGCGCCTTGCGGAACAGCGCCTTGCGCCACTCCGGCACGACGTGGTCGGGCCGGGGCATGACCCACGGGGGCGTGCGCTGGAAGAGCGTGAGCTCGCCGGCGTCCTTCTGCACGTGCGGGACGAACTGGATCGCCGAGGCGCCGGTGCCGATGACGGCGACCTTGCGGCCGCGCAGGTCGTGGTCGTGGTCCCAGGTGGCGCTGTGGAACGCCGTGCCGGCGAAGGAGTCCGCGCCGGGGATGCGCGGGATGCTCGGCTCGGACAGCGGGCCGGTGGCGGCGACGAGCACGTCGGCGGTGAGCTCGCCGCGGTTGGTCGTCACGTGCCAGCGCGCCTCGTCCTCGACCCACCGGGCCTGCAGCAGCTCGGTGCGCAGGTGCAGGTAGCGCCGCACGCCGTGCTGGTCGGCGACCTTGAGCAGGTAGGCCTGGATCTCCGGCTGGCGGCCGAAGGCGTGGCTCCACTCGGGGTTGAGCGCGAAGGAGAAGCTGTAGAGGTTGCTCGGCACGTCGCAGGCGCAGCCGGGGTAGCTGTTGTCGCGCCACGTGCCGCCGACGTCGTCGGCGCGCTCGAGCACGACGAAGTCGTGCCGGCCCTCCTTCATGAGGGCGATGGCGGCGCCGACGCCCGCGAACCCGCTGCCGGCGATGAGGACGCCGACGTGCTCGGGAAGGGGGCGGGCCGACGTCTGCTCGGGGGCCAGAGCGGTCACGGTGATTCCTCCGGTGCTTTTGCTACACGAGTGAAGCAACACAGGTGTAGCATTGCTCCCGTGGAGAGCGCAACCCTGAGGGGTAAGAGGCCGTACGCGCCCCGCCTGCCGCTGCCCGAGCGCCGGGCGCAGCTGCTCGACGCCGCGCAGGCCCTCGCCCTCGAGCGGGGCTTCCACGCCGTCACGGTCGACGGCGTCGCCAAGGCCGCCGGCGTCACGCGCCCCGTCGTGTACGGCGCCTTCGCCGACCTCGGCGCGCTGCTGCAGGCGCTGGCCGACCGCGCCGAGGAGCGCGTGCTCGCCCAGCTCGCCGACGTCTTCCCGCAGGTGCCCGAGGACGGCGACCGGGCCGACGTCGACGACCTGCTCGTGCGCGGCATCCACGCCTACCTGTCGGCCGTGCGCGACAACCCGGCCGACTGGTCGGTCATCCTGCTGCCGCCCGAGGGGGCGCCCGCCGAGATGCAGCAGCGCACCCGCGCCCACCAGCGCGCGCTGCTCGGGCAGCTCCGCGAGCTGGCCGTGTGGGGCCTGCGCCAGCGCGGCGGCCCCGAGGGGCTCGACGCCGACCTGTTCGCCCGCTCGGTCTTCACCCTCGCCGAGGGGGCCGCCCGGCTCATCCTCGTCGACCCGCAGCGCTGGCAGGTCGAGCAGTTCACCGCCTTCACCCGCGCCGCACTGGGCGCCCTCAGCCGCTAGCCCCGCGCCCGGCGGGCTGGGTCGGCCGCGTGGGCCGGTCGCGCTGGGTCGGTCGCGCTGGGCTGGCCGCGCTGGGCTGGCCGCGCTGGGCCGGTCGCGCTGGCCTGCGCCGCCGCAGGGATCATTGCACGCGTCGGACGCGCGGGCGATCCCTACGGTGCAGTGATCACGACGGGCGATCCCTCCGCGGGTGATCACTGCACCGTGGAGGCCAGGCGCGCGGGCGTACGCGTGCACGGATCGCCCGCGGCGGCGTGATCACTGCGGGCTCGCGGCGCGATCACTGCGGCGCCGACCCGGGCCGGAGCCCCGCGCGGCCGGCTGCGCGCGAGCCGGCGGCTCCTCGCGGCTCGGGCCACCGGCGGCTGCGACCACTGCACGCGCGCGCCCTCCGGCGAGCCGCCCCGCTGCAGTGATCACGACGACCGGGTGCGGCGCGGGTGATCACTGCACCGCGCAGGCCCGGCGCGCCGGCCGTCCCGTGCACTGATCGCCCGCGGCGGGGTGATCTCCGAGGGCGCGCGCATGATCACTGCGGCGAGTGAGGCGAGCGCAGGCCGGGCGCGGCCGGCGGGCGTGCGCGGCGGCCGCCCCGGGCAGGCCGTCGGGGTGTACGACGTCGACGCGATCGCCCTGCTCTGCCGCGAGGAGCTGCGGGAGCAGGCCCGCACGCTCGTGGCGGAGGCCTGCGCGTGGAGCGTCGGCCTGTCGGACCGCCCCCACCTCGAGCGCCGGCGCGGGGTGCTGGCGCCGAGCGGCAGCACGCTGGGCAGCCGGGCCGTGAGCGGCCTGCCGCTCGCCGACCCGGTCGCCGGGCGGCTCGACCTCGAGGACGCCCCTCCCGGCAGCTTCGCCGACGCGCTGAACGCCCTCGGCCCGGACGGGCGCCTGGTCGCGGAGGCCTTCGACGAGCAGGTGGTCGTGCCGTACGCCCTCGACTGCTGCCTGCGGGCGCTGCGCCGGGCCGGCGAGGAGCAGCCGGGCGCGCTGCTGGAGCTGCTCGACGACCTGGGCGAGGACGGCGACGACCCGGTCGCGGTGGTGCGGGCCTCCGAGTGGGAGGCGCCGCTGCGCACCGAGGCCGAGCAGCTGGTGCTCGCCGCGCTCGGCCGGGTGCCGCTCGTCGAGGTCGAGGCGGAGGGGCTGCCGCTGTCGCTCGTGCGGGCGGCGGAGGCCGAGACCCGGCGGTGGGCGCCGGTGGTCGCCGAGCCCGCCCCGGCGCTGTCGGAGGACGACCTGGCCGGCTCGCTGTTCCTCGCCGAGGCGGCGCTGCGCGAGGCGGGCCTGCCGCAGCCGGTGCCCGGCCCGGCCGCGGCCGACCTGCTCGACGCGCTGCTCGAGGAGGGGCTCGAGCCGGAGGAGGTGCTGGCGGTGCTGCCGCACCTGCCGGTCACCGAGGAGGCCGCCGAGGAGGTCGCCGACCGCGTCGTCCGCAGCACCGGCGCCTGACCCCGGGCAGCGCACCGCCCGCCCCCGGCGGACCGGGAGCGGGCGCGTGCGGAGGGCGAGCGGCCTAGAAGTGGATGAAGTTGCTCGGCCAGCCGCTGGTGCCCGCGTTGATGCGGCGCGTCGACATGACCTTGCTGGAGTAGCTGTCCTCGGTGACGACGATGTAGCCCGGGCCGACCTCGACGACGTGCGCGACGTGGCCGGCCGACGACATGCCGGGCGCCCCGCCGTTCCACTGCGCCGTGGCGTTGACCGCCGGCGTCTGGTTCGCGCGGCCGCCGCTGTTGCGGGCCCAGTCGCTGCCGTTGCCCATGCGCGCCGAGGGCTGCGCGACGCCGCGGCTCGCCTGGCGGAAGGCGGCGTAGTTGGTGCAGTTGTGCCCGGCGTACGCGCCCCAGTGGCTCTGGTGGGCCACGGCGCCGTAGCCGGTCTTGTCGCAGGAGAAGTCGCTGCTGCGGCACAGGACCTGGTTCGGGCCCGGGCCGTAGCCCGGGCTGATGAGCCCGGTGTACGACGACCAGGCGGTGCGGCCGCCGGCGGTGACGACGAGGTTGCCGTCGTCCTGGAGCACGACCTGGCTGTCGGCGCCGCCGGTGCGGGAGCTCCACTGCGCGCGGTTCTGGGCGTCGTAGACGACGAGGTTGCCGTCGGGCTGCATGACGGTGCGGCTGCCGGCCGAGCCCATCGAGCCGGTGGCCCAGACCGGCTGGGTGCCGCGGTAGACGACGAGGTTGCCGTCGTCCTGCATGCGCGCCTGGTAGGCGTGGTTGCGGCTGGTCATGGCCTGCTGCTGCTGCGCCGAGAGCGTGGCGGAGTGGCGGCCGAGCAGCCGGTCGGCGACGGTGCCGCTGGCCCAGCTCACCGAGCCGTCGCCGCGGTAGACGACGAGGTTGCCGTCGTCCTGCAGCACGAGGCGCGAGCCGGCGCCGTAGCGGTTGGTGGCCCACAGGGCCTGCCCGCCGGAGCGGTAGACGACCAGGTTGCCGTCGTCCTGCAGCACGAGGCGGCGGTCGCTGCCCCCGCCGGTGCCGGTGTTCCAGACGACCTGGTCGCCGGGGCCGTAGAGCACGACGTTGCCGTCGGACTGCGCCACGAGGCGGTGCTGGCGGTCCGGGCTGGTGAGCGTCGCGGCCTGCGAGGGGGCGAGGGAGGCGCCGGCGCTGAGGGAGTTGGTGGAGCCGGCGGCGGCCGCCGGCGAGCTGTCGAGCGCGGCCGTGCCGAGCCCGAGGCTCACGACGACGGCGGTCTGCGACAGGACGTGCGGGGCGCGCGAGGGGCGCGCGTGTGCTCCGCCGCGGCGGCGGGCGGACGAGGGCGTGCGAGCCGACAAGGGGGGCCTCCAGAGGGGGTCTCGAGGACCGTAGTCGACATGCAACTGTCACATCTGGAGGGTGCGCGGAGGCCGTGTGACGGGTAACGCACCGGGCTGCAGAACGGGCGATCCTGTGGCAGGCGCGCGTCGTCGCAGGTCAGCGCGATGTCGATCTTCGGACCGGCGCCGGGGTGGAGATCACGGAGGGGTCACGGGCTCGTGACGGCGCCGTGACAAGCGTCACAGCGCCCGCGGGTGTGGCGGCGGCTCAGCCCGGCAGCGGCAGGTCGAACAGGCACCACACGGCCTTCCCGCGCGGCGTCGGCCGGGTGCCCCAGCG
>CANKBT010000142.1 GCA_947479995.1 Frankiaceae bacterium
CCCAGCCGCAGGCCGGCGGTGGCCGCCCCGACGCCCGTGCGGGCCAGCCCGGTCGCGCCGGCGACGGCCGTGGTCACCGCGCCGGCGACGGCGCCGCGCGACACGCCCTCCTCGCGCAGCGCCCCGCGGGTGCGCGGCTGCAGCGTGAAGAACAGCGGGGTGTCCGCGTCGTCCGGGTCGGTCGACAGGCTGCGCGCCAGCAGCTTCATGCCCGTGATGCCGTCGACGAGCGCGTGGTGGATCTTCACGTAGATCGCGAAGCGGCCGTCGGCGAGGCCCTCGATGACGTGCAGCTCCCACGGCGGGCGCGACAGGTCGAGCGGGTTGCTGTGCAGCTGCGCGACCATGACGCCGAGCTCGCGCTCGTCGCCCGGCGAGGGCAGCGCCACCCGGCGCACGTGGTGGTCGAGGTCGACCTCGTCCTCCTCGACCCACCAGTGCACGGGGCTGCGCTTGAGCCAGTGCGTCGCGAGGCGGCGGTTCCACGGCGACGCGACGGGCAGGCCGCGGGCCTCGTCGAAGACCTGCCGCAGGTGGTCCGCCGGCGCGCCGGGCGCCGGCGCGAAGGGCAGCAGCGCGCCGACGTGCATCGGCGTCTCGGTGGTGTCGAGCTGCAGGAAGCCGGCGTCGAGCGGTGCCAGCGGGATGCGCCGGGTCACCGCGCCCCGCCCCGCACCGCCGGGTAGAGCACGCGCAGCCGCGGCGGCGGGCGGAACGGCCGCCACTCCCCCTCGGGCTGCGCCAGCCGGTCGGCGACGGCCCACAGCACCGCCGGCGAGTGCCCGAGGCCGAGGTGGCTGGCGCGCACGGCGATGTTCTCGGCCGTCGGCGACGGCGTCTCCAGGCTCGCGGTCCACGACACGATGCCGTCGGTGCGCGACCAGATCGACGTCGTCGGCACCGGCAGCGGGCCGCGCACGTGGTCGGGCACCGGCAGCGCGTAGCCGGGCACGTGCAGGTGGCTGTAGCGCTCGTACGCCCTGATGGCCCGGGTCTGCGACGGCTCGGTGAGCGCGAACGGCGTGCCGAGCGTGATGACCTGCCGCACGGCGTCGGGGCGCTCCGCGGCCATCGCCCGGGCGTAGATGCCGCCGAGGCTCCAGCCGACGACGGCGAAGGGCCGGCCGTGCCGCTCGAGCAGCTCCTCGGCGAGCAGCCGCAGCCGGGCCTCCACGCGCGGCGTCGGGCCGAGGTTGCGCCCGAGGCGCCAGCCGTGGACGTGGTGGCCGAGGCCGCGCAGGGCCGCGCGCAGCGGGCGGGTCGACAGGTCGCCCGCCAGCAGGCCGGGCAGCACGAGCACCGGTGCGCCGTCGCCGCGCGGGGCGCCGCGCAGCACGCGGGTGGCGAGCGGCCAGCCGGCCAGGCCGAGGCCGGCGCGCAGCGGGTCGCTGGCGTACGCCAGGGCCGGCGGGGCGGCGGGGCTGGCGGGCATGGGGCCTCCCGGGAGGAGTGGGCGGGACGTGCGGCGGCCTACCGCACGCGGCGACGGCTCAACCGAGCCCGGCGACGCGGCGGCACCGCTCGTCGAGGTAGCCGACGAACAGGCCGAAGTGCTCGAAGGCCGGGTTGGTGGTCTGGCCGTGCACGTAGCGGTACCAGATCTGCTGCAGGATCACGGCCAGCCGGAACAGCCCGAACACCTCGTAGAAGACCCAGTCGTCGACCGCCGTGCCGGTGCGGGCGGCGTAGCGCTGCACGACCTCGGCGCGGGTCGGCATGCCCGGCAGCCGGCTCGGCTGCCGCGACGACAGCTGGAAGACCTCGTCGTCGTCGGCCTGCACCCAGTACGCCAGCGCGCCGCCGAGGTCCATGAGCGGGTCGCCGACGGTCGCCATCTCCCAGTCGAGGACGGCGACCACGCGCAGGTCGTCGTCGAGCACGAGGTTGTCGAGGCGGAAGTCGTTGTGCACCAGCACCTGGCCGACGTCGTCCGGCTGCTGCGCGTCGAGCCAGGCCATGACGCGCTCGAGGTCCGGCACGTCGTCGGTGCGCGCCGCGCGGAAGCGCCGCGACCAGCCCTCGACCTGGCGTCGGACGTAGCCCGGGCCGCGCCCGAGGTCCTGCAGGCCGGCCGCCGCCACGTCGACGGCGTGCAGGTCGGCGAGGGTGTCGACGAACCGCTCGCCGAGCGCCTGCGCGCGCGCCGGGTCGTCGAGCCGCAGCTCCGCGGGCACCCTGCGCCGGACGATGTGGCCGGGCACCCGTCGCATGACGTAGAACTCCGCGCCGAGCACCGACGGGTCGTCGCACAGGCCGAGCATCTCCGGCACCTGCGGGAAGACCGGCGCGAGCGCCGCCTGCACGCGGTGCTCGCGCCCCATGTCGTGCGCCGACGCGGCCTTCTGCCCCGCGGGCGGCATGCGCAGCACGAGGTCCTGGTCGGGGTAGCGCAGCAGGAACGTGAGGTTGGACGCGCCCGCGCTGAACTGCCCGACCTCCGGCGGCGCCTCCGGCAGCTCGGGGCGCCGCCCGCGCAGCCAGGCGTGCGCGGCCGCGACGTCGAAGGCGTCCTCGGGCCGCACCGGCGGCACCTCGTCGACGGGCACGCGCTCCTCCTGCGGGGTGGTCCGGCGTGGGCCGGGAGACCGTACCCAGGCGCCGCCTAGGGTCGTCGGGTGCCCACCGAGACGAGCGCGGAGCAGCCGCTGCCCGTGCGCACCGTCGCCCGGCACCTCGCCGAGTGGGTGGCCCGGCTGGGGCGCGTCTGGGTCGAGGGCCAGGTGACGCAGCTGAGCCGCCGCGCCGGCACCAGCTTCCTCACCCTGCGCGACCCGGTCGCCGACGTCAGCGTGTCGGTCTCGTGCCGCGCGGGCGTGCTCGAGGCGGTCGTGCCGCGCCTGCAGGAGGGACACCGGGTCGTCGTGCACGCCAAGCCGGAGGTCTGGCTGGCGCGCGGCTCGCTGAGCCTGGTGGCCACCGAGATCCGCCCGGTGGGCGTCGGCGAGCTGCTCGCCCGCGTCGAGCGCCTCAAGCAGCTCATGGCCGCCGAGGGCCTGTTCGCCGCCGAGCGCAAGCGCCCGCTGCCCTTCCTGCCGGGCGTCGTCGGCCTGGTCACGGGCCGCGCCAGCGCCGCGGAGCGCGACGTGCTGGAGAACGCCCGCCGGCGCTGGCCGGCCGTGCGCTTCGACGTGCGCGAGGTCGCCGTGCAGGGCCACCTCGCCGTCGAGCAGGTGGTCGGCGCGCTGCGCGCGCTCGACGCCGCGCCGGAGGTCGACGTCATCGTGCTGGCGCGCGGCGGCGGCAGCGTCGAGGACCTCCTGCCCTTCAGCGACGAGACGCTGTGCCGCGCGGTCGCGGCCTGCCGCACGCCGGTCGTCAGCGCCATCGGCCACGAGCCCGACAGCCCGCTCGTCGACCACGTCGCCGACGTGCGGTGCTCGACCCCGACCGACGCCGGCAAGCGGGTCGTGCCCGACGTCGCGGAGGAGCTCGTGCGGGTGGCGCACCTGCGCGACCGCGCCCGGCGCGCGGTCACCGGCCGCGTGCACCGCGAGCAGGACCGGCTCACCGCCGCGCGCAGCCGGCCGGTCATGGCCGACCCGCACGTGCTCGTCGACCTGCGGCGCGACGACGTGCTCGGGCTGCGGGCGCGGGCGCGGCGCTGCGCGTCGGCGCGGCTCGACGCGGCCGTCCGTGACCTCGAGCACACCCGCGCGCGCGTGGTCGCGCTCAGCCCGCAGGCCACCCTCGACCGGGGCTACGCCGTGGTGCAGGACGCCGCCGGCCGCGTCGTCCGCGACCCGGCCGCGGTGGCCGACGGCGAGGCCCTGCGCGTGCGGCTGGCGGGCGGCGCGCTCGCCGTACGCTCGACGCCGTGACCGCGCCCGCGACCCCCGAGCGACCGTCGTACGAGCAGGCGCGGGACGAGCTGGCCGAGGTCGTGCGCGCGCTCGAGGCGGGCGGCACGTCGCTCGAGGAGTCGCTGGCGCTGTGGGAGCGCGGCGAGGCGCTCGCCCGCACGTGCCAGGAGTGGCTCGACGGCGCGCGCGCCCGGCTCGACGCGGCGCTCGGCGCCGAGGAGCAGGGGCAGCCCGGCGCGGGCTAGGGCCGCACGACCGCCGCGACCTGGCGGAGCTCCTCCAGGCTGGTGTCCTCGCGGGTGCCGCCGACCGCGACCGTGCGCCCGTCGACCTCGCGGACGAGGGTCGTCTCCTCGTCGGCGTTCTGCAGCTGCGTCCACGTCACGCCGGCGACGTCGAAGGTGCCGACCTCGGTGCCCTGGCCGCTGAAGTCCGCGAGGAACGCCTCGTCGCCGCCGAGCGAGGCGGCGTACTCGACGTAGTGCTCGGTAGGCGTGTTCCAGCCGATGCGCAGGCCGTCGCCGTCGGCGACCACGGCGTTCGACACCCAGCCCTGGGGCAGCTCGCCGGGCACCGGGATGCCGGGGGCCGCGCGCTGGAGCTCGCTGATCGCGCCGGCCGTGGGCACCTCGCGGATCTCGGCCTCGTCCTGGCTCGGCGGCTGGGCCAGCCACCAGATGACGACGACCCCGACCATCACCAGGCCGAGCGAGCGCACCATGTCGCCGACCGTCTCGCGGCCGCGCTTGCGCGTGACGACCTCGGCGGGGGCACCGGCGGCGGGCGTCTGGACGGGCGTGGTCATGCCCCCAGTGTCCCCCCTCAGCGCCCGGCGAGCACGGCGGACATCGCGTCGAGCACCGCCAGCGCCTCGTCGGCCGTGTTGTAGAAGTGCGGCGACACCCGGATGCCGACGCCCGGGCGGTGGTCGACGACGAAGCCGCGGGCGTGCAGGGCGTCGTGCACCCGCGTGCTGTCGCCCGGGTCGATGGTCACGTGGCCGCCGCGCTGCGCCGGGTCGTGCGGCGAGCGCACCGTGAAGCCGCGCTCGAGCGCGCCCTCGAGCAGCGGCTGCGTGAGGCTCACCGAGCGCTCGCGCACGGCGGCCACGCCGACGTCGACGAGCGCCTGGTACGCCGGCGCGGCGGCGTAGGCCGCAGGCACGCCCGGGGTGCCGCCGGCGAAGCGCGCGACGCCCTCGGCGTAGTGCAGCTCGGGGTCGAAGTCGAAGGGCCGGGCGACGCCGAACCACCCGGTCGTCACCGGGCGCAGCTGCGCGGCGACGTGCGGCGCGGCGTACATCCAGCCGTTGCCGGGGCCGCCGGACAGGTACTTCACCGAGCCGCCGACGTAGAGGTCGACGCCGAGGTCGACGACGTCGACCGGCAGGGTGCCCGCCGCCTGGTAGCCGTCGACGAGCACGAGCGCGCCGACGGCGTGCGCGCGCTCGACGAGCGGCGCCAGGTCGACGACGGTCGCGGTGCGGAACAGCACGTGCGAGACCGACACCAGCAGCGTGCGGTCGTCGACCGCCGCGACGGTGGCGTCGAGGTCGGCGTGCACGCCGTCCTCGGAGCCGGGCACGACGACCGCCTCGCCGCCGAGGCGGTGCACCTGCGACCAGGTGTTGAGGCTGCCGGGCCAGTCGAGCGCGCCGGTGACGACGCGGTTGCGGCGGCCCTGCCAGTCGAGGCTGGCGACGACGTCGCCCAGCAGGTCGGCGACGTTCTGCCGCATGACGACGGTGCCGGCGGGGGCGCCGACGAGGCGGCCGACGAGGTCGGCGGTGCGCTGCACCTCGGGCGCCCACGTCTCCCAGGCGACGACGCCCTGCTCGGCCCACAGCCGGGTGTAGTCGGCGAGCCGCTCGGGCGTCTGCCGGTGCATCGCGCCGAGGGTGTGGCTGGCCAGGTAGGTCGAGCGCGCGAGCACCGGGTAGTCCGCCCGGCGCGCCAGCAGGTGCTCGTGCGCGCTCACTCCGGCGCCAGCTCGGCGTACGGCACGCGGCGGTGGCTGGTGACCTCGCCGATCGTCGACCACTCGTCGGCGCCGAGGCGCGCGACCGGGCGCAGCAGGTCGATCGCCGGGCGGTCGTCGCGCAGCGCCGCCTCGTCGACCGTCGCCCACACGACGCGGCCGAACACGACGGTCGAGCCGCCGGGCCCCTCGCCGAAGGCCCGCGTGCCCTCGAGCACGCACTCGAGGTTGACCGGCGAGGCCGCCACCCCGGGCACCGCGACGACCGTGCTGGGCAGCCGGGCGACGCCCGCCGCGTCGAACTCGCTGGTGTCGGGCGGGAAGTCCGTGCCGGTGCGGTTGACCTGGTCGAGCAGGTCCTCGGTGCACACGGCGACGACGAACTCGCCGGTCGCGGTGGCGTTGCGCAGCGAGTCCTTCTCGCCCACCGACGTGAACTGCACGACCGGCGGCCAGGCCGACGAGATGGTGAAGAACGAGTGCGGGGCGAGGTTGTCGACCCCGGCCGCCGACCGGGTCGCCACCCAGGCGATCGGCCGCGGCACCACCACGCTGTTGAGCAGCGGGTAGACGCCGGCGGCGCCCAGCTCGGACGGGTCGTAGTCGCGGCGGGGCACGCGTCGAGCCTAGGTCGCGCGCTGGGCGCCCGCCCAGCGGCCGCGGCCTCCCGCAGGTGCTGCGCCCAACGCGTTCCGTTCACCGCGTCTGCGGTGGCACAGCTGTGCCATCCTCCGCACGTGCGGGAACCCCACGTCTTCCGGCTGGCCCAGGCCGCGGCCCTGCTCGGGGTCAGCGACGACACGCTGCGGCGGTGGGCCGACGCCGGCCGCGTGCCCACGACCGTCGACGCCGACGGGCGCCGTGCGGTCGAGGGACCGGTGCTCGCCGCCTTCGCCGTGGCCCTGGCCGGCGACCCGTCCGGCCCGTCGCGCGTCTCGGCGCGCAACTCCTTCGCCGGCATCGTCACGCGCGTGCTGCGCGGCGACGTCGTGTCGCAGGTCGAGGTGCAGGCCGGCCCGCACCGGCTCGTCTCGCTGCTGTCCACCGAGGCCGTCGACGAGCTCGGGCTGGCGCCCGGCGTGCCGGCGACCGCGAGCGTCAAGTCCACCAACGTCGTCCTGGAGCTGCCGTGACCCGCACCCTCGCGCCCGCCCTGGCCCTGCTGCTCGCGCTCACCGCGTGCGGCGCCGACGACGGCGACGGGGCGGCCGCGCCGGCGGCGTCGTCCGACCCGGCGGCCACCGCGCTCACCGTCTTCGCCGCGGCCTCGCTCACCGAGTCCTTCACCGAGCTCGGCGAGGCGTACGAGGCGGCGCACCCGGGCGCCGACGTGACGTTCTCCTTCGCGGGGTCGCAGGCGCTCGTGGCGCAGGTGCAGCAGGGGGCGCCGGCCGACGTGCTGGCCACCGCCGACCAGCGGTCGGTGGAGGCCGTCGCCGGCGAGCTCGCCGGCAGCCCGCAGGTCTTCGCGAAGAACCAGCTCGCCATCGTCACCGAGCCGGGCAACCCGCTCGGCCTCACCGGCCTGGCCGACCTCGCCGTCGCCGACGTCAAGGTCGTGCTCGCCGACGACTCGGTGCCGGTGGGGCGCGCGTCGGCCGCCGCGCTCGAGGCCGCCGGCGTCGTCGTGCGCCCGGTGTCGGAGGAGCAGGACGTCAAGGCCGTCCTGCAGAAGGTGCGCCTCGGGGAGGCCGACGCCGGCATCGTCTACGTCACCGACGTGCGCTCGGCCGGCGACGACGTCGCCGGCGTGCAGCTCCCGGGGGTGACGAACGCGTACCCGCTGGCCGCGCTCGCCGACGCCCCGCACCGGGCCGCCGCCGACGCCTTCGTCGCCTTCGTGCTCTCCGCGCAGGGCCAGGCCGTCCTCGCGTCGTACGGCTTCCTGCCGCCGTCCGCGACGTGACCCGCCGGGCCGCAGCGGGCCGGCGGCCGCCGCCGTGA